>DASTZB010000569.1:0-20239 GCA_035764525.1 Chitinophagaceae bacterium
GCCAGACGTGGAGGTAAGGAGCATCAATACACCAAATACGAGATTGCCCGAAATACAATTGCTGAGCAACGGACATTACCAGGTTATGATCACCAATTCAGGTGGTGGCTATAGTCGTTGGAAAAATATTGCAGTCACACGGTGGCGTGAAGATGCAACAAAAGATAATCTCGGAATATTTTGTTACATAAAAGATGTTAATAGTGGAAGGTTCTGGTCCAACACTCATCAGCCAACCTTGCAAACTGCCAGAAATTATGAAGCCATATTTTCACAAGGACATGTTGAGTTTAAAAGAAATGATTTTGGTATTGATACGAAAACAGAGATTGTTATCTCTCCTGAAGATGATACCGAATTAAGAAGGATAAAGATCACTAACAAAACACAATCTGCAAAAGTATTAGATATTACAAGCTATGCTGAAGTGGTAATAGCGCCGCAGGCTTCTGATGAAGCACATCCTGCTTTCAGTAACCTGTTTGTTCAAACCAAAATCAGTCGCGAACACAATACGATCTATTGTACCCGGCGCCCACGTTCAGAAGAGGAAAGACCGCCATGGATGTTTCACCTGATGCATGTTCATGGTTGTGAGGTAGAAGATATATCTTTCGAAACCGACCGCATGCAATTTATCGGCAGAGGAAGAACTCTCCGGCACCCACAGGCCATAGAGGATGAAGTTCTTTCAGGCAAAGAAGGATCCGTCCTCGATCCTATCATGGCGATCCGATATCGTATTCTTGTCAAAGCCAATCAAACGGCTACCGTCGATCTTATCTATGGTATTGCTGATTCGAAAGAAGCTTGCGAAAATCTTATGTTTAAATACCAGGATAGATATTTAAAGAATCGTGCTTTCGAACTTTCGTGGACACATAGCCAGGTATTGCTTCGCCAGATCAATGCAACTGAATCGGATGCCCAATTATTTAATCGCCTCGCCACTTCAATTATTTATTCTAATTCAAACCTGCGTACCGATGCAGCGGTAATCCAAAATAATTATCGCGGACAATCTGGTCTTTGGAGTCATTCTGTTTCGGGCGACCTGCCCATTGTATTGCTTCATGTTTATGAACAGGAAAGTGTTGAACTGGTAAAACAGATGGTGAAGGCACATGCTTATTGGAGATTAAAGGGACTCTCTGTGGATCTTGTTATCTGGAATGAAGATCATGGTTCTTATCGTCAATTTTTACAGGAACAGATCCTCGGATTGGTTACGGCAGAAGCAAACATACCGGGACAACAGAGGCCAGGTAGTATTTTTGTAAAATCTGCGGATCAATTATCATCTGAAGACCGTTTGCTTTTTGAAAGTGTAGCCCGAGTTATCATCTCAGATACCAAAGGCAGTTTACTGGAACAGGTTACGACACAAGTTACTGATAAGCCATTAGCCGCTTTAATGGAAATAACAACCATCCCACCACAGGTACAACAATCTGCTATCGCATTACCCAACAACCTTATATTTTTTAATGGAACCGGGGGCTTTGGTAAAAATGGAAAAGAATATAAAATCATTATCGATGAAAAAAAGACTACGCCACTACCATGGGTGAACGTAATTGCAAACCCGCAGTTTGGATCTGTTGTCTCTGAAAATGGATCCGCATATACCTGGGCCATCAATGCTCATGAATACCGTATCACACCATGGAGCAATGACCCCGTTAGCGATGCAGGTGGTGAAGCTTTTTATTTGCGTGATGAAGATACCGGTAACTTCTGGTCTCCTTCTCCATTCCCGAAAAAAGGAACCGGACCATATATTATAACACATGGGTTTGGTTACAGCATTTTTGAACATGAAGAAGATGGTATTCATTCTGAAATGTCTGTGTTTGTAGACAAAGATCAGCCTGTAAAATTTGTTGTGTTGAAAGTGAAGAACGAATCGGGACGAATTCGTAAACTATCGGCGATGGGGTTTCTTGAAATAATCCTCGGTGATGTACGATCCAAAACCAACATACACGTGTTTTCCGAACAAGATAAAAATACCGGCGCCTTGCTGTTACGCAACCGATACAACTCAGCCTTCGCCGAACGTGTCAGTTATTTTAAAGTGGAAGGCGGTTACAATTTTAGTTACACGGCTGATCGTTCGGAATTTATTGGAAGAAACAGGGATCTCGGTAATCCCCAGGCTTTGTATAGAAAAAAACTTTCCGGAAGAACAGGTGCGGCCATGGATCCTTGTGCTGCACTCCATATAAAATTTGATCTTTTAAGTGGTGGCGAAAAAGAGATCATATTCCAGATCGGGAATGAAAGGAATGCTGGTGCAGCGACCGCTTTGTTACAACAATTTGCTACCCGAGATACTGTTCTTCAATCTCTGCAAAACGTAAAAGAATATTGGCAGAAAATTATTAACGCTGTACAGGTAACAACTCCCGATACGGCATTGAATTTTTTAGCGAATGGATGGCTTACCTATCAAACAATTGCTTGTAGAATGTTTGCCCGCAGTGGCTTTTACCAATCTGGTGGCGCTTTTGGATTCAGAGACCAGTTGCAAGATGTGCTAGCCTTATTACATACACAACCGGCAATGGCAAGAGAACAAATACTATTAAGTGCATCAAGACAATTTGTAGAAGGCGATGTGCAACATTGGTGGCATCCACCTGAAGGCAGGGGTGTTCGTACACGATGCTCAGATGATTTGCTCTGGCTACCATTTGTCGTGTCAAGATATATTAATGTGACAGGTGATACAGATATTTTGCAGGTACAAATAGGATTTCTTGAAAGTCGCACATTATATGAAGGTGAAGACTCCCTTTATGATCTTCCTGTTTCGCTAAATGCGTCAGGCAATTTGTACGAGCACTGTGTTCGTGCTATAAAATATAGTCATCGTTTTGGTGAACACGGTCTACCACTGATCGGCGCCGGCGATTGGAATGATGGAATGGATCGTGTAGGTAATAAAGGCAAAGGAGAAAGTATATGGTTGGCATTTTTTCTTTATGATGTGCTTACCAAATTTTCGGCTATTGCGACGAATAACAGAGATATTTTATTTGCTGAGTCCTGCAAAAAGGAAGCGGCAACACTTCAATCCAACATCGAGAGATCGGGCTGGGACGGCGAATGGTATCGGCGTGCTTATTTTGATGATGGATCACCACTTGGTTCAAAAGAAAATTCCGAATGTCGTATTGATGCTATTGCGCAAAGCTGGTCGGTATTATCAGGTGCCGGAAGTGATGAAAGAAAAAAATTGGCAATGAATGCTCTTGACAAATATCTTGTCAAACGAGATCTGAAAATTATTCAATTACTCGATCCGGCATTTAATGCAAATGGTCCCAATCCCGGTTATATACGTGGGTATGTGCCCGGGGTAAGAGAGAATGGTGGGCAATATTCACATGCTGCCATCTGGACACTAATGGCATTTGCGGCATTAAGAGAACGGGAAAAAGTTTGGGAATTGTTTAGTATGATACAGCCTTTGGGACATGCTTCAGATCCGTATTCAATGAAAGTATACAAAGTAGAACCCTACGTAATAGCGGCTGACGTTTATGCCAACGAATCTCACAGAGGCAGAGGTGGCTGGACATGGTATACTGGTTCAGCGGGATGGATGTATCAATTTATCACAAGCTCTCTCGCTGGGATCGAATTGAAAAAAGATCAATTACAATTCAATCCCTGTTTTCCATCTGAATGGCCATCGATCAAAATACAATACAAGTTTCGCAAATCTACTTACCATATTACCGTTTATCAATTGAAAGGAAACGAAGAATCCTGGTGGAAAAGTGAAAGTGGCGAAGGAAAAGGAAATTCAATAAAACTAGTAGATGATGGTCTTGACCACAGATTTGAAGTACATGTTCAATCTTGAAAAAAATAAATTAATCTTGATTTAGGTAGAAACGAATATTACCGAGAACGAGGGACTGAAATTAACTGTCTTTAATTTCTTTTTTCTTCCTTTCCTAGATAACTCATAATGACTGAAAAATCTAAATTTTTTTATGAATTCCATTATATAAGAAAGATTCAGGTACAAAGAAAACCTGCATTCTTAGGCACATCCGAAGTGGAATTAATCATCCGCCGTGTGACCCCGCAGGGACTCGAACCCTGGACCTACTGATTAAGAGTCAGTAGCTCTACCAACTGAGCTACGGAGTCAAAAAATGGATCACAAATTTACCTAATACTTAGTAAGGAAAAAATTATTCGATTGGTAATTGCCATTTTTTATAAATAGCAATGAGATCAATGTTACATGCTTTGTTGATCAGCAAAGGAAATTCTTCCATAGTAAATGGCCTTTTACTTTCTTTTGACCAATTATACAGAAATCGAAAAACATCTTTCATTGATTTTTTACCGCCACTTTCTTTTTTAAGGTATTCATTCATCTCAATAGCCATTAAAGCGCCCCGGGAGTAAATAGCTCTGCCGATCCTGAAATCTGAGCCATACATAGTGGATGCGGTTTGTGAAAGTTGTTCCAGGCTCATCTTTTTTATGAGAGACGACGTATTGTAGGTGCTATTAAAAAAATTAGCTCTTAATCTTTCATTTTTCAAGGTATCATAAGCTAAGAACCACATAAAGCCTTCATTGAACCAAATATTATTGATGATAGGCGTTATTTCCATGACATGGGGAAGATAAGTATCTCCATAACACCGCAAAGGGATAAAGGCATGAGACATGTGATGCAAATAAGTAGGCATGGTTCGTAAAATGTCCTGCTGGCTCATTGGCACTTTTCGTAGTCCTGAAGTATCGCCAAAAAAAGTGGAGCTCTGCAAATGCTCCATGGCAAGTGCGGGAGCACTTACAGATTCAATCGGTAAGGATTTGCGAAGCATTATTGAATAACGACGAAAGGGAATCTCACCGAAATAATCTTTTAATATTTCCATGCTTATTATTCCTTGTGTGCCATAATCATCAAGGTATTCTTCACCTGTTTGACAATAGGAAGCTATAAACAATGGAACTATTCCTTTGAATTCTTTTATGCGAAAATTAGTTCCGAAAAAAAGCTGACCATCCGCCAATGTGTAATAGTTATCTGTCTTGAACCCAAAAGAGCCTTTTGCCGGAGATCGATCCGGCTGATTGGTTGCAAAGATTGACCAATCAGAAAAAGTTTCAGCATTGAATAATACAGGTTGTTGTTCAGTGCCATCTATCCATCCGAATACAGAGTAATTAAGAATACCAGCAAAGCCGTGGCGGATAATTGACGCATCTCCTGTAGCTAATCTTCGCTCCATTTTACCAAGATCGACATCATATTCTATTCGCAGAATTTGCCTGCCTGTATCATTGTAGTACCAGCGGGGAGCATCATTTATGTCCTTTGTCATTGCGTATATCTTTCCATCAGCTGTTATTACATTTATATTTTGAATAAACTGATCATAAATAAAAATATCATGCCCACCGGGAACAGAACGGGGCATAATAAAACTTAATGGCGCCGTCAGTGATGTGCTTGATTGAATTGAAATTTTTACTATTGCCGAGGAACTATCTTTATAAAAAAGATGATAACTTATTTGTGAGAAAGCTGAAGTCGGAAATAATAAAAATAAATTTCCAATAATGAATGTTAAACAAAAAGCAAAACTATTTTTTATCATCGGCCGTGCTTGTAAATGATTTGCATAACTAATGTAGGATAATTTTTTTCAATACCATGTAACTATATTATCTGTAATTTACAGGGATATGAAAAAGTATTTAATAACTATTTCTATGGCTGTCCTTGTTGCGTGCAATGCTGATGATGAGAAACCGGAAAGTAAAGCTGATTCCGTGTCTAAATTTATTGATGGAACATTTGGATATGATCTTAATTTTCTAAAGCAATATCATAAAGACCTTATTGTACTTGGTGACAGTTCCGGCCCACAAGTTATCATTGTTCCTGCATACCAGGGAAGAGTAATGACAAGTACAACTGAAGGCAGTAAGGGTATTAGTTTTGGCTGGGTCAATCATCAACTTATTGCATCGGGAAAAATCGCTGAACATATATATGCGGTTGGAGGGGAGGAACGCTTTTGGCTTGGGCCAGAAGGAGGACAGTTTTCCGTTTACTTTAAAAAAGGAGTCGAGTTTAAATTTGACAACTGGTTCGTGCCAAAGGAGATCGATACAGAGCCTTTCGAACTGGTTTCATCAACAAACTCTGAAGCTACATTTAAAAAAGAGATACATCTTGAAAATTATTCAGGAAACAAATTTGATCTGACTGTTCATCGTACGATTCGCCTATTAGATAAGGCTTCAATTAGTACCACATTGGGCATTGCCATTCCTGAAAATGTACGATCTGTAGCATTTGAATCAGACAATAGCATAACAAACAATGGAACCAGAGCTTGGGATAAAAAAACAGGAATGCTGTCCATTTGGATATTAAGTATGTTGAATGCATCTTCGCAGACCACTGTTGTAGTTCCCTATAAGCAAGGTGATGCGTCAGACCTGGGTAAAATTGTTACCGATGATTATTTTGGAAAAGTGCCAGCTGACAGGTTGAAAGTTGACAGCGGGTTAATATTATTTAAGGCCGATGCGATTTTGCGAAGTAAGATAGGAGTATCACCTAAAAGAGCGTTGCCATTTGTTGCTAGTTATGATGCAGTAAATAATGTTTTAACGATAGCCGAGTTCACATTACCGCCCGGGGCCACTGATTATGTAAACTCATTATGGAAACTACAGGAAGATCCTTTTGCCGGTGATGTAGTAAATGCTTATAACGATGGGGAGATCGAAGGAACACAAATGGGTAAGTTTTATGAAATTGAAAGTTCATCACCTGCTGCTGCATTGGCGCCGGGGAATTCTGTTCAGCATCTCCATCGCACAATTCATTTAAAAGGGAGCAAAGAAGATCTTAATAAGATCTCAATGAAAATTTTAGGGAAACCACTTGATGCAATAAACCTGTAGTACTATTTTTTCTTTTTGATACTATTCTTTCTCAACTCTCTTTTTTTTGCTGATATTGATTTGGTAATTGTATTTCCATGCATGACCTGTTTTTTATCTTTCACTTTAGCCATTGAATTAGCATAAGCGTCCTTGAGAAGTTTTTTTATATAGGCTTTAGGAAATTCCGACATTTTTTTAACTAATATATAACGGTATTGAATTCCTTGTCCAAGTAATTTTTTTTCAGGATCTGAGATCTCATTTCCCCAATAAAAACCGAAGTGGATATTCTTGCTCGTTCTTCCCACCGCAATTGAACAAAATGTATGACCAACCTTATCAGTAGGCGACCAACCCACTGCTACTGCATTATAGTTATCATAAATTAATTCATTTGAATCAGGATATAGATCCCATATAAAATCTCTTAGACAGAGAACTATTTCATTGATCTCTTTGTCAAAAGGCTTAAGAAACTTCAAAAGATCACTTATATTCTCTTTGCTCATAGATGTATTTTATGATTAAAAGAAATTCAATGTTTAATTTATTAAACTGAAAGATTATTTAAAGCTATCAATTTTCCACAATTTGGTTTTTTGGTCGCGTTTTTGAATAGCACTGAAAGACATTATTTTTTTAATTTAAAATCAGAACTATGAAAATGAATTTGTTTAATCGTAGATCGCTACAGTTGTTTTTAAGTGCCGCATTAGTTGTTTCAACTCTCTTTATCTCTTGTACTAAAGATGATAATAATAACATGAATGATAAAACTTATAGTACTACAGGTAATGCTTCCGGTACGCAGATGAATCCATCAACCACAAGTACAAGTACAGCAACACTGACAGGTACTTATAATGCAACGACAAATCTTTGGCAATACAATATTGCATGGAGCAATTTATCAACTACAGCAGGGTTAGTACAAGTCTATGGCCCGGCAGCTATAGGCGTAAATGGTACTTTGATGTTTTCTTTGGCAATTACAACACCGGGTATGAATGGGGCGGCAAGTGGAAGTATAACTCTTACTGATGCCCAGGAAACGGCTTTGCTTGCGAACAATGCTTATTACACAATTAGTTCTGCAACTCATCCTTCTGGCGAAATTCGAGGACAAATTACCGCGACTTCTAATTAAGGTAAGATATCATTAGATTTGGGACAAAACAGGATATTCATTGGATATCCTGTTTTGTTATTATCTATCTATCTATGGGAATATCTTATCCTTGTTGAACAAAATGCCAACAAACTCCAGCTATGTCAATAATGTTTACCTCTCTTCCATAAGGTTGATCAGCGGCTTCGCCTATCCGAATGCCGAATTTTTTTGGTAGGTCTTTTTCAATAACTTCTTTTCTAAACTCATCAACGTTGGGTACTCCAACAGTGATCATAAAATTTTCTGAAAAGTCTCTATTGTCAAATTTTTGCAAAATGAATCTGCAGCCGTTATTTTCAAAACTAACATAGTCTCCAGCATCCCATCTAATACTAAATCCCAATTGGTGAAAAAATTCTTTTGATCCTTCAAAATCTTTTCCCGAAGGGACAAATGGCTGTAAGGAAAGAAATTTCATAACATGTATTTTTATAAAGTTATAAAATAATATCCCGGTGTTTTGTAATCTTGTAGCTTAAATCTATGTCACGGCAACGAAAATATAATGATATAAAATTCTTTCTTGTCGCTATCGCATTTATCAGCGCATTCAATTATTATTTAACCTGGAGCAATATAAAGTTCAATTGGTTTCTTGTTTTTACTTATACGATTGATACAATACAGGGTTGGCTGGCATGGTGGGCAGTACGCAGCATCATTATTTATTTAGATAAAAAGTTGCCTTACGGTAACCGGCCATTAAAAAGAATTCTTGTCCAGTTGCTACTCACGACCGCTGCAGGATTGTTAGTCATTATTCTGTTAACGGAATTGGCTAGCTGGATCGTTCGTGGCAGACCGGCACTTGCTAATTTTTATTTCGTTGATATTTTTATAATCTCCATCTGGTTTCTTGTTATAAATGGTATTTATATCGGTATGCATTATTATAGTGAATGGCGGGAATCAGAAAGACAACGACAGGAAGAGAAAAAAATAAGAACGGGAGGATTTACTGTAAAACATGGTAATCATAACCTGTTGTTGCCTTTTTCAGATATTCTTGGTTTTTATGCGGAAGAGGGTTACACCGTTTTACTTACCAAAGAGAATAAAAAATATTTTCCTGATCGTTCGCTGGATAAAATTGAAACCACCCTTCCCGAAGAATTCTTTTTCCGCCTTAACCGGCAATACATACTTCACCGTAAAATATTGACTGGTTTCAAAAGAACCGGCAATGGCAAAATAGAGGTGCAGGTTAATGCTCCTGAAAATCTTCCTTCATCAATTGCCGTCAGCCGTACAAAAGCCGGCTCATTTAAAAATTGGTTTGAGATTGATTGAAAAGAGAGAGATTTTGCTTCGTTTCATCCCCGGTTTTACTACACTTCAACCCTAAACAGTAACTAATAGCCGAATCTATGGACAATTCGAGGTAATTTTTGATACATCCTGGCCGAACACATGGATTTTTATTTGGCTTGCCATGGGCTTAAGTTGTTGTTTTGTAAAAAAAAACTAAAATGAAACAGCTCCTGATTTTATTCCTGATCACAATTTCTGCACGTTCTTTTTTTGGCCAGGCTCCTAAAAATTGCAAACCTGACGTAACTATTAATAATGCATATTCAAAAGCAATGGCCCTTGATTCTATTTTAAAGCACTTTACCACTAATATGTTGCCGGGGGCCTCTGTAGCCGTTTATTCCGAGGCTGAAGGGTGGTGGGTCGGCGCACATGGTTATGCAGAGTTGGAGAAAAGATTGCCAATGACCATCTGCCATTTGCAATACTTGCAAAGTGTTTCTAAAAGCTATATGGCCGTTGAAATATTACAATTAAAAGAGCAAGGTAAAATAGACCTTGATGCTCCAATGACAAAATATTTGCCGGCTAAATATAGCAGGTATATTAAAGATGCAAACTCTGTAACTGTAAGAATGCTCCTAAATCATACGTCGGGTGTGCCCGAGTATAATGAAGCGCCTGGCTTTGTTTCAAATGTTATACTTCATCCATTGCAAAATTTTTCGTCAGAGGATTGTTTAAAAGCAATTAACGGGATGGGATTTCAATTTACGCCCGGTTCAAAATACAAGTACACAAATACGAATTACCTGTTGTTGTCATTGATTGGTGATGCTATAACAGGCGACCACGCGGCTTATATCAAAAAGAATATTTTCAAACCACTTGGGCTAAACAATAGTTATTACGGTAAAGATCTTAATTATCTAAAAGGCTTATCTCTACCGCAATCTTACTGGGATGTTTTTAACAATGGTATTGCGGTCAACGCAACTCCATTTCAGCAAATGACCGTTGTTTGTTCAAAGGGCGATGACGGGATTGTGTGCACAACGACAGATGCCGTAAAATATTTAAAAGGATTAATGGAAGGAAAACTGTTGAACGAAGGATCTATGAAGGAATTGATGGAATTTGTAAAAGATGAAAAGGGAAACAAACGATATAGCATGGGAATGATCTATTTTGACCTTGGCGGTCTTCCTGCTTACGGTCATGGAGGAGGCGGTATTGGCGCGGGTTGTGGTTTATTATATATCCCTTCGTATAAAGTATATGTTTTTATGGCGACCAATATTGGCTGTTTTATTGACAGCAAACTGTCTGCAAAAGCAGGAGAGATGAGAGATGCAATCCTTATGGCACTTTTACAGTAATTTCTGACATATAAAGTTCTATGCCCTTTTTAAATTGTCCGCAATAAGGAATACTAAGCCGATCGCCAACCAAAAGCCTGCTTTTGCCCAATTACTGGTTTGAAATGCTTCCAGTAACCCCACACCAAAAAACAGAAGGAACACCGTAAAATTTGTACCTAGTTTTATCCTTTTCATAAACTATTAAAATTGATACTGCTAAGATGAATATTAGAACATGATCTGCCAATGATATTCGTCAGGAAAAAAAATGATTAATAATGATCCATTAGCTAATGAAAAAATAGTTCAACCATTCATGTGTTCACCATAAAATAAAACGAAGATTCTGAGTGATAATGGCTATCTTTGCAGCGTTAATTTGAGTTTTACGGCTAATGTAGTGAACAATCAATTTCCCGCGGCATTATTCTTTACACTTGCTTTTTCTCAAGGGTTATAAAAATTAAATCGTTTATATATGACTACAGAAATGATCGAAAAATTTGTAGAAGGTAAGGGAAGAGAGGATTCAACTATTAATATTCATTTTAAAGAGCGCAGTACTGTAACCGGTGTTTTTATCAGAACTCCGGATTATGGCGAGTTAAAAATGAAAAACTTATGGCGTATCGTAAGCCATGCTAAAATTGAAGAATGGCGTAAGACAAAGAATATGGATCTTGCCCGCATTTTTAATGGGCTGTCGTTTACACGCCTCACTGAAGAGCAATGATTTTTTTGATAGATTTTTTAATAAAAAAGTAAAGCAATTATTTATGTTCTTGCAAACATGGAAAAAATATCTTCCCGTTATTATCTTGCTAATGAAACGTTCCGGCAAAGGTGAGCAGGTGTTGGATATGAACTACACCGATTTTCAAAGAGCAACAGGAGGTAAAAAAACCAAGCTTACTTTTTCAAGTCTCCAGCTTGATAATGGACGTACTAATTACGATGCAAACAATACACAACTTGCCAAAGACCTGATCTTAGTTCTCCAGGAAAACGAACAAACTGGGAGCATGCTTCGTCATAAACAATTTGAATTTTCGGTGAATTCAAATTTTCAATTAACGATCAGGAATAACTCGGTGATCGAAGAAGAAGCTGTATAAAAACAATCAGCCTCTTTGTGTAAAAGCCCTGCTATGTTTTTTCGTTCTTGAATTCCTGCTGCTCGTCCCGTAAAAAGAAGTCGTTGATTGAACCACATCGTGCATACCCGGTGCATCAAATGAATGTGCTTTTACTACCGGGATAGTTTTCCTGATCAGCTTTTGTATATCACTGAGAAATATTTTTTCACTCCAGTCACAAAAAGAAATTGCAACACCCTTAGCACCGGCACGACCTGTTCTTCCAATTCTATGCACATATGTTTCCGGAACGTTGGGTAATTCGAAATTGATCACATGGGTCAATTCATCAATATCAATACCACGAGCCGCAATATCAGTAGCCACTAACACACGGGTACGTTTGTTTTTGAAATTTTCCAAAGCCCTTTGTCTAGCTGTTTGTGCTTTGTTGCCATGGATTGCTTCTGTACGAATGCCGTTAGTGTTTAACATACGGGCAAGTTTATCTGCCGCATATTTCATTTGTGTAAACACCAAAGCTGTTTCTATTGATTCATCTTTTAACAAATGAACCAGCAAAGATGGCTTGTTATGCTTTTCTGTATAATAGATCGATTGCTGGATCATGTCAACCGTTGTTGCAGGGGGTGTCACTTCCACCTTTACCGGATTGTTTAAGAGCATTGAAGCCAGTTGCTTGATCTCATTCGGCATTGTAGCCGAGAAAAAAAGTGTTTGTCTTTTTGATGGCAATCTTGTGATGATACGCTTTACATCCTGTACAAAACCCATGTCGAGCATTCTGTCTGCTTCATCAAGTATAAAAAATTGTATGTCTCTTAAAGAGACATAACCTTGTTGCATCAGGTCAAGCAAGCGGCCTGGCGTAGCAACCAGAATATCAACGCCACGACGAATAGCTTGTACCTGGCTATGCTGAGAAACGCCACCAAAGATCACATGATGACGTAAAGGCAAATAATGACCATAGGCGCGGATGCTTTCACCTATTTGTATTGCCAACTCTCTTGTAGGAGTAAGTATAAGGGCTTTTATTTTATGATCTCGTTGTTCGGAAGCTTGTTTTCCTTCATACATCAATTGAAGGATAGGAAGAACAAAAGCAGCTGTTTTACCAGTGCCCGTTTGTGCACAACCAAGCAGATCTCTTTTTTGTAAAATAACAGGAATTGATTTTTCCTGGATAGGGGTGGGATGTGTGTATCCTTCTTTGTTTAAGGCCAGTAATACAGGCTCTATGAGCTGTAAATCTTTAAATGACACGAAAAATATTTAATTGAAAAAAATGTGGTAAGGCTATCAATAATTAAATGATACTTTACCTGCCTTACGTTAAAGCCTTCACTGCATTTTGGAGGAGAATTAAACTACACCAGGCGGGAGAGCACTAACATCAAGAACCACGAAGCTACGATTAATAAGTCAGACTTTATAGCTTATTTGAAATGATCTTAAAGAAGTTAAATAACAGTCGTTGTTTCTTTCTATGATCAGTTTATGATCTTAACATTGACAGCCATAGGGCCACGCTGTCCCATTTCTATTTCAAAACTTACTTTATCGTTTTCCTTTATTGGAGACGTAAGATTATTGGCGTGTACAAAAAGGCTTTGCTGTGATTGCATATCTTTAATAAATCCAAATCCTTTTTCGTTGTTAAAGAAAGTTACTTTTCCATTACGTGTAAGCTCTTCCTGGGTTGGTGGTACATATTCGGGAACACCGATCTGTATATCTTCTAATTTTACTTCTACTCTTTTTCTTGGGTCAGGTGGGGTGGAACTCAGGTTCCCATTTTCATCAAGATAAGCGATCATGTCATCGAAGTTATTCTTCTTTGCATTTTCTTTTCTTTCCTGCATTTTTTCAGCCTTATCTTTTCTCTCTTTCTGTTTCTTTTTTTCTCTTTCTTTTTTGTTCCATGATTCACTCATGTATATTTCTTTTTAGTTTAAAATGGCCGCAAACATCAGAAGCTTTTAGGAGATAAAAAACTGCTTTTCCCTGCGGAAGATCGTGAAGATACGGCTTTAAAACCAGATGAAATTTATTAAATATAAACTGTCGATAGCAGAAGAAAATATTTGAATTTAATTAAATTGTTCTGTTACCTTTCGTAAGATCGATCTCAAAAAGGCAGCAATTGGGCTCAACCTGATAATGCCCAGGCAAATTGGAAGTATCAGTTAATTCAAAAATTCCCAAAAACTGAAAACCTGCTGACGTATAATGTTCGATCAGTTTGGTATTGTTTCCCAACGTGTCTAGTCGTATGAACTGTTTGCCTCTTTGAGTTGCATATCCTTTTGCCCAATTAACAATCCTATCAACATACCTGTTGCCTCGAAAATTAGGATTGGTAACTATGCGGTGAATATAAATAGCATCATTTTTATCTTTCTCCCCCCAAATTTCTTTGTCTGAAAAAGTAACGCCCCAGTTACAAGCTATGGTATCGTCAATAACCAGCTTCCATTGTCTTTGTTCCTTAATTTCTTTTTCAATAAAGTCTTTTTCATATATTGGCCATACTACCATCCCTTTTTGCGTTTGTAGATCTCTTGCCGATTGATAAAGTGATAAGATATTCTCGCTATCTGTTAATACACAACTACTTATTTTCTCGTTCACCTCTTTCAGTGTGTCCATTTTTCAGATTTAAGGTATAAATATCCAATGATTTTTACTGTCTCAAAATCTGGAACTTGCTAATATTAATTATGGGCATCTAATTTTTTGTAGAGTTGATATGAGTAAATACAGGTAATAAAGATCACTATTGAGAGTACTGAAAATAATGTGATCATCGAAAACGTGAAAGAGGCAAAAAGACAGATCACTGCGATCAGCAGTCCACCTCCAAAAAGTAACTTTCCACCCAACAAATGAGTTTTTTTCCAATTTTCATCATTATTTAAAGTCCAGGGCAAACGAATGCCTGCAAAATAATTGGGTTTGATATTATAGATATAATTACCAACAACCGCAAGCATCAATCCTACTCCCGCCAGTATAAAACGCATAGTGAATTTTATATTTCCATGAATGCTGCTATATATGATCAGGCATAGAACCGCGGAAGTGAAAATAGCAACAGCAAAGGCAATGCGAAATAACCTGCCTTTATTTTCAGCAGCATATCTTTTGGGATCGATCCTGTAAACCTGCGGTAATAATAAATAAATGACTGCATTCACTACTATTAAGATCAATATCATAGTGACAAGCTCATTCTTACTGCCATAACGGTCGATGTCGCCTTTTAAATTAAAATGCATGGCTACTGTTTCGGGAAGCGTATTCCAAACAATAGCTAAGTAAATAGCAGGAGCTATGATGAATAGCCAAACAATCTTTTTTATAAACTTATCCATAATTATTTCTTTTTTGATTTGAATTGAAGTAACCATGTCATGATCTCGTCTACAACAGTTGTATTAAGGGAATAATAAATAAACTGTCCTTCTTTTTCTGCGATCACCAATTTGGCTTGTTTCAGCAGGTCCAGGTGATGAGATATGCTGGGGCCGGAGATATTGAATTTCTCCACTATCTCTCCCGCCGTCATATCCTTTTTGCGGAGCAATTCTAATATCTCACGCCGGGTAGGGTCATTCAGTGCTTTAAAAACGTTATTCATATCTTTTAATTCAATAATTGTATATTTAGTCAAATATCTAAATACTATTTTAAACTGCCAAATTTATTTTAAGAGAAACTGGCCTATGGCAATTGAAAACATTCTAAGTCACTGAATCATACAAAGAAAATAAGCAGTTAACATTCTCCAATTTTAATTAACCTTAAATAACAATTGCATTAACGATTCCTTACCTGTTTTTTGGCATGGTGGCATCTGCTTTGAATAATAGTATACAACCGGAAATAATAAAATGGTTTTGCAGGCTTCCGGTGGCGATGCAAGACAAAACAATAAAACTTTATAAAATGAAAAAGATCTTTACAATGTGTTTGGGTTTAGTTCTCACTGCTGCAGTTTTCGCCGCAGACAGGAGACCTGATGTAACTATTATCTCCATGAAGAAATATGAGATCGTGATTGACGGTAAGACATATTTCAGCAATAACAGGATGATGAATATTGATAACCTTCGTAATGGCCGACATTCCATACAAGTATATGAAATGAACAACCGCCGGTTCTCAATATTCCAAAGAAAACAATTAGTGACGAGCAGGTCGTTCCAACTCAGGAACAAAGATGTAAAAATCACGATTGACCGTTTTGGACAGCTTACAATAGCCGAAGACAGGTTTGGCCGTGATGATAAATTTGGAAAAGATGATAAAGGTTGGAATGATCGTAATGGCCAGGATCAAAGAGATGATCATGGTGGGAGAAATGATCGTGACAGGAAATTTTAATTGACCAAGAAAACCTGGATTTATAAAGTCGCTCCGATCTTCGGAGCGTTTTTTTATTAAAATCTATTTATCTAAAAATTCTCTAATAATAGTTACAGTTGTTGCCGGCATTTTGCTTCCTTCTTCTGAGGCACAAACTTCACCAATAAAAGAACCATGCGTTCCGGGCAATATCATTAATTGTGCGTTTGGAATTAACCGCGACATCTTCACAGCATGTTCTGGGGTGACCACGTCTTTATCGCCCGCAATAATAAGTGATGGATTTTTTATGGAAGCAAGGTCTTCATCCTTCCAATCTTTGAAATGTAGCATCCTTTCCTTGTCTTTGTTAAACATTGTTTGTAATCCCTTTTGGTCCTTATTGATCTGCAAATAATAGGTTTTTAAAAGTGCCGGCATATTTTCTAAGGTTGCCTGTTGCATACCTTCAAAAAACCCTTTCATTGCTCCATCTCTTTTATAAAAAGCTGAAATGATAATTAACTTATTGACTATTTCGGAATGACTTATCCCAATTTGCAAAGCTGTATGCCCACCATTACTAAATCCTAAGAAATTAGCTTTATTTATTTTGAGATAAGAAAGTAATGCAGCCACATCATTTGCATCTTGTTCAAAAGATTCAGCGCTGTCTCTGTCATTGGTATGACCATGTGCCTGCAATTCTACAGCGATCACTTTATAATATTGCGCAAGCAATGGAAGTATTTTGCTAAATGATGTTTGTATAGTTGAACCGCCCCCATGAATTAGTACAAGCGGTGTTCCTTCTCCATGAATTTCATAATACATTTTAAGACCATTCACTGGTACGTATCCACTTATGCTGTCCTGTTTTACCTGTTGGGCTTCCCTTTTTGATGACATAGATTTATCTTTTGAATTTGTGCAATTTGTTATGATGAATATTAATAGGATTGGAAATATGATCTTCATTTTATCAAATTTTTATGTAAAGGTACAGGTATAAAAAAAGGAGGTCAGGTAAAAACAAGACCTCCTGTACATTTTCCAATAAACAAACACACTGAGAAAAATTTATTTAACCATTTGTGCCAAGTTTTTGTTTAGCAAATAATAATATCTGTGTATGGTGATCAATATTTTCATGCGTAAATATTACAACAGGTTTTTTTTACTTAGGGTCAGCACCATCAGCTTTTACTTTCTGGAGTATTTTTGTTGCAACCTTTTTACCTAACTCAAGTGCTACATCATTATCTGTGCGAAAATGTATCCCGGCCTGGAATCTTGATTCAGCTGCTTCTTTAGCTTTTTGCCTGAATAGATCTTTTTCATCCGGGAAGAAATAAGAATAAATTTCAGCCATAGCGCCGGAAAGGGCGGCATGACCTGAAGGATAACCAGGAAAAGGAGGAGTGATCAATATTGCTGGACGAAATGTAGTGTCATACTGATTAGGACGGATCCCCCAGTAAGTATATTTCGCATCCCAGCACGCAACAAAGGCATCATAACTTGTAACATTTACAACTGCATTTATTCGGGCTGCACGTGGCGCATTAAGATGAAGATTATTCTCAAATATTTTTTTAGGTAAGTTGTCCATAAACCATGATTGGTTTGCCCAATAAAAAGCATTCGAGAGTGAACGAAAAGTTTGCTTATAATTTTTCATTTCTTCCATCTCTTTCGCGAAATCAGGAGGTGGGCCAGGACGAAATTCGCTGCTATTTTCAAGCACGACTGTTTTATTTTGACCGGCCATTGGTAACATTGCAAATCTTCCTCTCCATAGTCCTGGTTTGTCAGGGATCTTTCCATCCCATTGTGCAGTACTTACATAATCTTTAGTTTGTTCAATTTCTTTTTCAGCAATTCTTTTTCCCAGATCAAAGCCTGCACGGGTATCACTGGGGAATGCAACACCGGCAGCAATTTTTGAGGCCATCATTTGCTCTGCCAGCCGATTTACCGAATCAGCAAGCTTTGGATAGAACCTGGAAATAATAGTAACAGCGACACCGGCAGCAACAGAATATTCACAAGGATAAGATGGACTTTCTGGTTTTATGGTATAAACTTTTATTCTGCTATCTGCAATAAAAGGACGTTGACGTTTGTAGGCATATTTAGTATCCCATGCTGCAATAGTTGCATCATAAGTAGCTGTACCAAGCAGCATATTTGCCAGTGCACCATATCTCCCTGTATCTACTGCCCAAAGTTTATTCATCATCTCCTGCCAGTGATAACCGGGAGCACCGGCATTCCAGAAGATGATCTGTTGTTTTGTTGTTGCATCTAAATTTTTTTGCTTGTCAAGCACTACTGCAATTTCATTTTTGTAAGATGATGGTGCCGGCAGACGATAGTCTTTGCCCGAAGAGATAAACCATGGTTTCCAATTGCCAGCCCCGGGCTCAACTTGTGCCTTTAGTTGAGCAACTATTAAAAATACAACGATGATGATTGAATATTTTTTCATTTATTAATGATTTTACACAAGAATAAATGATTAAAGAAGGCGCCTGAGGCTATTGTCAATAAACGACAGGTCTGGGTAAACAAAAAGCATTTTTATGCGAATGATCACTAAGTTAAATGCCGGGATTTTGGTTAAATTTTTTGATATAAAAAATATTTTCACTTTTGATTTTTGACTTTTGAATTTTATTTGATTGACCTTTTCCAGTGATTGGTTTACCAGGAAGACGATTCTATGAACTGTAAAATGAAAAGAGAAAGATTTACCGATATTTACTCAAAATAATTAGATAAAGATGTCTGTTGGCAAAAAGAAGCTTTTTTTTTATTTATGGGTCGGACTTGCTTATGCCTTCCTTTGGCTGCTTGGCAATTCACATAAATATCCTGGGAATTTTTTCCTGCTGGCGTTTAATAATATCTGGAGAGCCGTCTATATTATTATTCTCAATTTCGTTTTTTTTGAGTATGTAGTTCCTGTCGTGTTTGGGAAAAAGAAATATATTTTTTATAACATTATCCTGGCCATTGTGTTCTTATGGATATTTATGATGTTATGGTCTTTTGGCTTGTATATATGGAGATCTATAGGAATAGAGTTGCATATCTATACAGCTTTAGTAAAATATGATTCAATAGAACAAGAGCTTGAAGCTCAAATGGGGTATAGTGCGGGATCCGTTTTCTTTTTTGGAATAACAAGACATATCTATAATTATATAAAATTAAAGCAAGCCACACAACAGTTACTCATTGAGAAGCAGGTTGCAGAATTAAACTATCTTAAATCACAAACGAATCCACATTTTTTATTTAACACGTTAAATAATATTTATTCATTGGCCAGGGACAAATCTGACTTAGCTCCTGAGTCGATCTTACGACTGTCAAAGATCTTAAGGTTTATGCTTTATGAAACAGGGGGAGAATATATACCTATAGAACAAGAGATAAAGATCATCAGTGATTATATTGCCCTTGAAAAATTGCGCTACGATGATTCGTTGCGTATCAATTTCAATTATGACATTGAAGATATGAAACAGGCAATGCCTCCTTTGTTGCTTATCCCCTTGGTTGAAAATGCTTTCAAGCATGGAGTTTCTGAAACAAGAGGTCAACCGTTTGTTGATATTCACCTGGCAGTTAATAAACGTCAGCTATCCTTTGTTGTTAAAAATTCTACTGAAGATCCCTCAGAAGAAAAAAGTGTAAAAGAAAATATTGGGCTTTCAAATCTGAGGCGCCAATTGGAGTTGCTTTATAAAAATTATGATTTGACCGTTCAACAAAATGGATCGGTATTTAATGCTACTTTAAAAATCAATCTTGCAAGCCATGTCTAAAATAAAATGCATTATAGTCGAAGATGAGCCATTGGCAACAAAGGTCTTGTCCGATTACATTTCGCAGGTTCCATTTCTTGAGTTGCAAGGAGCTTTTAAAGATGCGATTCTTGCTACTGATTTCTTGCGAAATAATACCACCGATCTTATTTTTTTAGATATCCATTTACCAAAATTGAAAGGCATGGCCTTTTTAAAAACGCTTACAAATCCACCTGCTGTAATTGTTAC
>DASTZB010000570.1:0-2796 GCA_035764525.1 Chitinophagaceae bacterium
GATATGCGTCCACACATATACAAAACAAATGATGGAGGGAAAACATGGAAAGAAATCGTACATGGTTTACCAAACGACCCGATCAATGTAGTAAGAGAGGATCCTATTCGCAAAGGATTATTATTTGCAGGAAGTGAGAGAGCAGTGTATGTTTCATTTGATGATGGAGCAAACTGGCAAAGTTTACGTTTGAATATGCCTGCAACCTCTATTCGTGACTTAGTTATTAAAGATGATGATCTTGTTATCGGTACACATGGCAGAAGTTTTTGGATCCTTGATAACATCACTCCTCTTCGCCAGCTAAATAATCAAGTTGCAAATTCGTCATCGATCCTTTACAAACCACAAAACACATTTCGTGTTCGTTGGAATATGTATACAGATACACCAGTTCCGCAGGAAGAAGCCGCTGGAGAAAATCCTCCTGATGGAGCGATGATAGATTACTACTTAAACGAAAAAGCAAGTAATGTAGAGCTTGTGATACTTAAACTTAACGAGCCTATTAATGGAAGAGGAACAGGTAGAACAGATGTTTTAAGAAAATATTCTGATAAGGATACACTGTATAAAATTGGCGATGTGAATATTCCTCATTACTGGATAAGGCAACAACAAATACTTTCGGCTGAGCCCGGGCATCATCGTTTTTTATGGGATCTGAAATATACACCATTGAATGTGCCGCCTTCGTATCCGATTTCTGCAACCTACATGAATACAGCGCCTGATCAGACATCGCCATGGGCAATGCCGGGAACATACACAGCACAACTTACTGTTGATGGCAAAGTTTATACACAAACATTTACAATTAAAATGGATCCAAGAGTAAAAACAAGCTCAGGGGATTTGCAAATGCAACACGATCTTTCATTACAATGTTATACCGGAAGAAAAGAATGCATGAACCTCATTGCTGATATACGTTCTTATCGTACTGCTCCTAAAAGTGGAGTGACGGGAGATGAATACAAGAAACTATATCAGGCATTAATAGAATTGGAAGTTACTCCTCAAGGAAGTACTGAACCAAGTTTTGGCAGATTGAACAGTGGCTTTACTTCTGTTTTCAATGTTTTGCAGGATAGCGATATGCCCCCGACAATACAAATGACAAATGCCGTGAAAGAACTGAATCAGCAAATGGTCATTCTAAAAAAGAAATGGGAGGATCTGAAAAAATAATTTATGCAAAAACGATCGACACGATTTGTCGCTCTAATTGGCGCAATCATTGGTTGGTCTGCTATAATTGCCCAACTCTATTTAATAATAACAAACAGGGTGGTGTCAATTCCCGGAACTGTCTTCCGCTTTTTTAGCTACTTCACTATTGATACAAACATTCTTGTTGCATTGTGCTTTACTTTTATCTTCCTCGGAAATCAATCACGCCCCGGAAAATTATTTACTAAAGCAACCACAATTACTGCTCTTACAGTTTACATTATAATAGTGGGGATCGTTTATAACACTATTCTACGATTAACATGGAATCCGCAAGGACTCCAAATGGTTGTCGATGAAATTTTGCACAGCGTTATCCCGGTGCTGTTTATTTTATTCTGGGTGATCTTTGTTCCCATTGAAGGATTGAAATATAAACATGCATTTTCATGGCTCATTTATCCGTTGGTATATATGCTTTATGCAGTTATTCATGGCGCCATTACAAATTTCTATCCATACATGTTTGTGGATGTGACCAGGCATGGCTATGGTAAAGTTCTGTCCAATGCAGGATTGATCGTATTCGCTATTTTTGTTCTTTCGTTTATATTGATCGCAACAGGAAAAGCCACCAAAGACAAAAAGAAATCCATCAATTCAGCATCTTAAAGAATCTCACCATTTATCATCACCTTGTCGATAAGATTTGAACCAAAAGAATAAGGCAAATAAGTTAATGAAGGAATTGGCTCTGTAAAGATGAGGTTTGCTTTTTTACCAACAGTAATACTCCCCACATCATTTTGTAATTCCATTGCAAATGCACCATTGAGTGTAGCCGCATTGATAGCTTCTTCAGGTAACATCTTCATTCCAATACAACTCATTGCTACAACTAAATTCATATTTCCCGAAGGAGAAGAACCGGGATTGTAATCAGATGCAAGGGCAACGGCACATCCGGTATCAATCATCTGTCTGGCTGGCTGAAATGGCATCCGAAGAAAAAATGCAGCGGTCGGAAGCAAAGTACCAATGGTATTTGATTTAGAAAGTTTATCAATAATGTCCCCATTAACTGTTTCTAAATGATCAACAGAGATCGCACCTAGTTTTATTCCTGCTTCAACACCACCTGAAAAATTAAGTTGATTAGCGTGGATCTTTGATTTTAATCCGTAATTCATTCCTGCTTTGCAGATATCTTCAGTTTCTTCCGGGGAAAAAAAACCCGTCTCGCAAAACACATCAATATAATCTGCCAGTTTTTCTTTTGCTATCACAGGCAGCATTTCATTTATGATAAGATCAATATAGCCCCGGTGATGTTCTTTAAACTCTAAAGGAAAAGTATGTGCTCCAAGAAATGTTGACCTGATTGGTATCGACGACCTTTCTTTTAATTTTTTAATAACCCGTAACATTTTTAATTCGCCATCAACGGATAACCCATAACCGCTTTTGATCTCGATTGCACCTGTTCCATGTTTTATTACTTCTTCTAATCTTTTCCATGCAAGGTCAAATAATTCCTCTTCCTTCATTTCATTCAATTTCTTAGCTGAATTCAAGATTCCCCCTCCTTTTATAGCGATCTCTTCATAGCTCATTCCTTTTATT
>DASTZB010000571.1:0-19162 GCA_035764525.1 Chitinophagaceae bacterium
ACAGCCGGCAATTAATAAAAGAAATGAGATAAGACCAACTAATGTGTAAATTTTTCTCATACATACCTCCATTTACATGTATGACGTTCAAATAGTAGTCCATGTTAATGGATGAACAGCGAATTAGATATTTGTTAACAACACCGAAAAAGATCATGCATATAACTGCATGCTGCGGGCAGCAAACAGCAATGAGCTATCAGTATTTTAAAATATCTCTAACAAAATTGTGGTACTCATCGAAAGAAGGAAGGTCATTATGGTGCCCGCCATGTATGCGAATCAACGTTATTAACCTTGGGTTGATCTTTTGAAGCTTTTCACTATGTGAGATCGGTATCAGCAGGTCTTTTGTACCATGTAAAATATAGGTATGACATTTTACTTTTTGAATCCACTTATCAGTTCTTAACTGAAAGCGTAAAACCCACTTTACCGGTAAGATTGGTAGAAATCTTTCTACCACTTTTCTAAAACTATAATAAGGGGCATCAAGAATTAAATAACGTGGACTATTATCTGCAGCGAGTTTGCTGGCAAAGCCACTTCCCATGCTCCGGCCATAAAGTATTAGATGATCTTCTTTATACTGCTCTTTTAATTTTTCATAAATAAACTGCATATCGCTGAGCATTTCTTTTTCACTTCGTTTGCCGGTGCTTTTTCCAAAGCCCCGATAATCCAGCAGCACTACATCATAATCATAGCGATAAAAATCTCTTGCATATTTTGCCCAGCCTTTTATGCTTCTTGTATTGCCATGAAAGTAAAGTATGAGGCCTTTCGGTTGTTCACGAAAGAAATGAAGGCCATTTATTCTTACACCAGGTTCTATATCAAAAAAATATTCTCTGAACGGCGCATCATACTTGAATTCAAAATCCTGTTTTAATTTTTCAGGTTTAAAAATAAATTTCTCCTGTAAAAAATAGGCGAGGATCGATAATAGGATAATTCCACCAATGATATAATAAATAAAATGTGGCAAATGAGGTAGCAGTTAAGGTAGAAAAGATAATAGTTTTAGATGAAACTGAACTCTTTACATAGAACTGTTCTATGATTGATCGGGTATTCTTCGGAGAGGCAGTCTTTCCACCTCACCAATGATGAGCGGGAATTTTTCAACAGTCACATTACTCTGGTCAAGACCAAATCCTTTTTCCTCTGATAAGCTGATCTCTTTGAGCCAGAAATAAAAATTCATTACGACTCGTTCAAAGAAAGGAAGGTCGTTATCGTGACTCAGGTATTTTTCCATCACAATAAACTGGAAGTCGCCTGTGGCTTTCGCTTTGCTATCTGCGGTTTCATATTTGGACGAAATATTTATTTCGCGGTTCATCACCAATGCTTCAACTACTTGCCGGAACAAAATATGAATGCGGGGTTGTATCCTGAAACCCAATTTAAAATCAACGCGAATAATATCATTAGGAATAATATGTTCTACTTTGTATTCGCAGGTGTAAGGATCATCCATCGTATCCACATGTACAAACCAATATATATCGGCACGTTTTGGTTTTTTATTCAATATTGAATAAATGATCTTATGCTCGATCTCTTTTGGGTTATCAGCACTGGTAAGATAAACCAGATGGGTGCCAAACTTTGGAATCGATTTGTCACTGCTTAGTTCTTGTATTTTTGAAATATATGTTTCAAGCCGCACAAACTCCACATAGCGGTTCTTGATCTTTCTTGCCCTGTACCATATATACATGCTGAAAAAAAGCACACCCCCGGCAATGAATGCAACAAAACCACCATGGGGAAATTTTTCAAGATTGGCAATAAGAAACGATCCTTCGATAGTGAAATAGACAGCGAGATAAAGATAAATGAGAATAGGATTGGCTCTTCGTAAAACAAGAAAGTTGGCAAAGAGTATGGAGGTAGCGATCATGCAAAGTGTAATGGCAAGACCATATGCTCCTTCCATGCTTGAAGAACGCTGAAAATATATTACTACTGAAACGCATCCCACATACAATAAAAAGTTTATTGCAGGTACATACAATTGTCCTCTTTCTTCCGATGGGTAACGGATCTTGAATTTCGGCCAGAGATTTAAGCGCATTGCTTCACTGATGAGTGTAAATGATCCGGAGATCAATGCCTGGCTGGCAATAATAGCAGCTGCTGTTGCAATTACTATCCCGATAATTCTGAAACCTTCGGGCATAATGCCATAAAAAGCATTTAACTGGGACACATCAAAACCTTTGCCTTCATAATTTACAAGCAGCCATGCTCCCTGCCCGACATAATTTACGATCAAACATGACTTTACAAATATCCATGACATCCTGATATTGCCGCGGCCACAATGACCAAGGTCGCTATACAAAGCTTCAGCTCCTGTAGTACAAAGAAAAACTGCACCAAGTATCCAGAATCCTTTGGGATAATTGGTGAGCAGATCGATTGCATAATATGGATTCAGCGCTTTGAAGATATGCCAGTCATCCAGAAGGTGCATAGAACCCATTACAGCCAGCATTAAGAACCATATCAGCATTATTGGTCCGAAACCCTTGCCAATAGACGCCGAACCAAATCGCTGAAGAAAAAATATGATGGATATAATTCCTAATACAATGAAAACAATTGTTTGCTGAGGAATATCTTCGAATCGTGGAATCTGGCGCAAACCTTCGATGGCTGATGTTATTGAGATCGGCGGAGTGATCATACCATCCGCCAATAATGCTGCCCCACCGATCATAGCTGCAATCACCAGCCATCTTCTCCTTCTTCGTACAAGGGCATATAAAGAAAAAATGCCACCTTCCCCACGGTTATCTGCTTTTAGAGTGAGTATTACATATTTGATAGTGGTTTGTAATGTCAATGTCCAGATGATACAGGAAAGACTGCCAATGATCAGTTGTTCGGATACGATCTTTGAACCAATAATGGCATTGAACACATAGAGCGGCGAGGTACCAATATCTCCGAAAATAATACCAAGAGCAACTAATAACCCTAATGGAGAGACCTTTTTAATATTTAAAGACATAAATGCGACCCGGAGCAGTTTTCGAAATGACGGGTCTTTTGATATGACCAGCAAATGTAATAAACGGAAAACTAAACTTGCCTTTTTGCGTATTAATTAATCTTCGTCTGCTACTCTTTTTAATTTTACAGTAGATACCGGTGCAACTATCAATGGGAACTTTTCAACCGTTACAGTTGACAGATCAAGTCCAAAGCCTTTTTCTTCAGACAAGCTGATCTCTTTGAGCCAGAAATAAAATTTCATCACCACTCTCTCCCAGAATGGAAGCTCATTATCCTGGCTTAAATATTTTTCCATTACTATGAATTGGAAATCGCCAACTGTATTGCTGCGTTCCAGGCTTTCATAACGACTGTAAATATTTACTTCTTTATTTGCCACAAGATCTTCTACCACTTTACGGAACATCAGGTTGATCCTTGGCTGTACTCTAAAGCCGAGCCGGAACTCGATCCTGATAATATCATTTGGAATAATATGGTCCACTTTATATTCACTGGTATAAGGGTCATCCAGCGTATCCACATGCACCAGCCAATATATATCTGCCCGCTTTGGTTTTTTGTTTAAAATAGAATAAATGACTTTATGCTCGATCTCTTTTGGATTGTTAGCACTGGTCATATATACAAGATGCGTGGCGTATTTGGGAACGGATCTGTCATTACTCAGCTCTTGTATCTTAGGGATATAATGTTCCAATCTTACAAATTCCACGTAACGGTTTTTGATCTTTCTTGCCCTGTACCATATATACATGGTGATAAATAAAACGCCCCCGATCATAAAGGAAACATAGCCTCCATGAGTAAACTTATTCAAATTGGCAGCAAGGAATGATAACTCTACAGTAAGATATACAATGAGGTAAAGAACGATCCATTGTCGCGGGGCCCTTTGGGTAAATAGATAATAAGAGAATAACGTTGTATTCATCAGCATACCAAAGTTGATTGTAAGACCATACGCTGCCTCCATATTCTGCGCTTTTTGGAAATACAATACAACGCCACAACAGCCTAAAAACAATAACATATTTACTGCCGGAATAAACAACTGTCCCTTTTCTTCAGTAGGATAATTGATCTTGAGTTTAGACCAAAGATTTAATCGCATCGCTTCGCTGATCAGTGTAAATGAACCTGAGATCAATGCCTGGCTGGCAACAATAGTTGCGGCGGTGGCAATTATAATTCCAATTAATCTGAATCCGTCTGGCATTAAAGCATAGAATGGATTAATGTTTGGATCGACTGAAGAACCTACATGATTAAGCAACCAGGCGCCTTGTCCCAAATAATTAAGAATAAGACAACTTTTTACAAAGATCCATGACATACGAATATTCTCTCTGCCGCAATGTCCAAGATCGCTATATAATGCTTCAGCACCGGTGGTGCAAAGAAAAACGGCGCCAAGGATCCAAAAACCTCTTGGATATTGAGTGAGAAGATTAATAGCATAATAAGGATTAAATGCTTTTAATACTCTTATATCATCAAGTATATGGCTTAGCCCAAGAAATGCAAGCATTGTAAACCAGACAAGCATTACGGGTCCAAAAAAACGACCAATAGTGGAGGTGCCAAATTGTTGCAAGAAAAAAAGAATAACAAGAATAACAAGAACAATTCCCACGATCGTCCATTGACCAATATTATTAAAAAGTGTTATTTGCTTAAGACCTTCAATTGCCGAGGTAACAGAGATAGGAGGAGTAATAATTCCTTCAGATAAAACTGCAGCGCCACCCATCATCGCTGGTATTACGGCCCATTTGCCATGTCGCCTCACTAATGCAAACAAGGAGAACATTCCGCCCTCTCCATTATTATCGGCCCGTAAGGTCAGGATCACATACTTGATGGTCGTTTGCAGGGTTAATGTCCAGATTATACAAGATAAGCCTCCAAGGATTAATTCTTCAGAAATGATCTTTCCTTTTATTATAGCGCCAAAAACATATAAAGGAGAAGTACCAATGTCTCCATAAATGATACCGATGGCAACTAGTAAACCAGCAAGTGTAACTCTATTGGTGGGAATTCTCACGAAAAAATTTTCTTTTATACCCGTACAGATAAGGTGTACGAATTAACCAACAAAGGTATAAGTAAAAAGAAATAATACAAATCTGAAAACACTTGATTATTGACCGGCCTGTTTTTTGCAAATAATTGCCTGATGCCCTGCAACTATTTGCTTTGATGTAAAAAAATGAAAAACTGCATCTTTATCATTTCATCATGAATAAAATTGCGCAACAACCTGTAACTTTAAAAAGTAAAAAATGGCTTCTATGAAATCCTTTTATCGGCTGGCATTCTTCTTTTTTTTAATGGGTTTATTTAATTCAGTAAATGGTCAACGCATTCTTATTTCTGAACCCGATAAAGAAGATTCACGAAGAATGGACTTTGAGATAATCGGGAAAATGGGAAGCAATTACCTTATCTATAAAAACATCAGGAACGAAAATTTTATTTGTCTTTATGATAATGAAATGAAAATGATTAAAAAGGTAAAGCATGAATATTTGCCTGAAGACAAAATGATCAATGTTGATTTCTTTACTTATCCTGATTTTATTTATGCTATTTACCAGTATCAAAGAAGGAACATTATACATTGTGCAGCAGTAAAGCTTGATGGAATGGGACAAAAGATGTCCGACCCTGTAGAGCTGGATACTACTTCTCTTGGCGGATCAAATAATAATAAAATATACACAACACTTTCCAGTGAGGACAAGAAAAAAATAATCATTTTTAAAATAAATAGTAAGAACAAGGAGAAGTTTGTTATTACAACTAAATTATATAACGCAGATCTTGAATTACAAAAAAGGACTATTCTCACCATGGGTATGGACGACAGGAATGAGTACCTGGGCGAATTTGCGATTGACAATGAGGGCAATCTAGTGTTCTCAAAATTCTATAGAAATTCAAATGAAAGTATATCAAAAGCATCCATGATAATAAAAAGAGCTACGGAAGATAGCTTTACTTATTATAACCTCAAGCTGGATAAGACATATCTGGATGAGTTAAGAATAAAAGTTGACAACAGCAATCAACGTTACTTGCTTAGTGCTTTTTATTATAACCAAAAACGCGGAAATATTGAAGGGCTTTATTTTTTAGCGATGGATAAAAATAGTTGGAAACCCGTGCTTGAAAAATCCTTTGTGCTTACGGAAGATCTGCGGCAGGAAGCGAAGGGCCAATCAAATTTGAAAATGGCATTCAATGATTATTTTATCAGGAATATCTTTATTAAAAAGAATGGTGGTTTTGTGGTCGATGCAGAAGCTTTTTACACTACGTCCCGTTCTTCCGCGTGGAATCGTTGGGATTATATGTACGGATCTCCATTCTCTTATCCTTATGATTATTATTTTTATTCGCCTTATGGTTCTTCATATTGGTGGCGCCGTGGTAGCAGCAGCAACCAGGCGGTCCGGTATCATGCGGATAACGTGACTATCTTTTCATTTAATAATAAAGGCGATCTTGAATGGAGTAACGTGTTGAAAAAAGAACAATTTGATGATGAATCCGATGACCGTATTTCTTATAACGTGATAAATACAGGGGGGCAATTACATTTTCTTTTCAATATGCAGGAAAAAAGAAACCTTTTGATGAATGATTTCTCTTTATCACCTGACGGGCAAGTCACTCACTACCCGACACTGAAAGGACTTGACAAAGGACATGAATTTATGCCCAAGTATGGAAAGCAGATCAGTGCAAAACAGTTTATTGTGCCATGCTTCTATCGTAACTATATTTGCTTTGCAAAAATTGAATTTAACTAAATAGTGAGTTGGGAGTGGTGATTTGTGAGTATGAAAACTGATGCTAAAACAAAACTGTCACACAACACTGACAACTTACAATCCATTATCTGTGATCGGCCTATTCAAACAAAAAACACCAGCTAACATTCTTTTCCTGTTTGTGATGGGTATACTTATTAAGTTGCCAATATTCACAGACCCAGCCCCACCGCATGAGCCTGCGGAAAATGCAGCCATACTTTATCGCGAAGCAGTAATTTTCTTAAAATCTGTTGGTAAAAATGATGGGTTTCTTTTTGCTGTAATAACTTATTTCTTCCTGTTTACCCAGGCTTTGCAACTAAACAGCCTTATCAACAAGAACCGCATGATGCAGCGGTTAAATTTTTTGCCCGCAACAGCATATCTTGTCATTACATCACTGATGCCCGAATGGAATCATTTTTCGGCGCCACTAATGGTGAATACTTTAGTGCTAGTTATTTTTTCCGGCCTGTTTAAAATTTCTAATCAATACTCCATTAAGGGCGCCGTGTATAATATCGGCGTAGCAGTAGGCATTAGCTCCTTTCTTTTTTTCCCATCTATAATTTTATTTTTCTGGCTGGTTTTTGCATTGCTGGTAATGCGAAGCATACGATTAAATGAATGGCTGATCTGTTTGTTGGGTGTCACTACACCATATTATTTCTATGCAGCGTACTTATTTTTTTCAGATAAATGGTCATGGCATCATTTATTTCAACCTATTAATGTTGCATTACCGGCACCGGGACAATCCTTATGGCTGGCAATTGGCAGCATTTTATTGATCATTCCATTTCTTATCGGCGGATATTACGTACAGGAAAACTTACGGAAGATGCTTATCCAGGTTCGGAAAAACTGGAGCCTTATGCTTATCTACCTTTTGTTTGCCCTTTTTATTCCATTTTTAAATAATACAGCCGAAGGTTTTGAAAACTGGATACTCATCATAATTCCTTTTGCTGCGTTTCATGCCTGTACTTATTTATATCCTCCGCAGAGATGGATACCGGTAACCATCTTTTGGTTATCCATCTTGTTTATATTGATTTATCAATACGGTGGACCAGGATGGTGAGCAATCGTAGATTCTAAATTGAAGACTTTGGAGTGATAAAAGTGATTTGTGGTATCCAGAATTTGTTAATAGAAATGATAAAATCTGTACCTATAAATCTAAAATCTGAAATATCTTTGCTACCTACTCAAACTTACAATATGAAATTCGGTGTTGTTGTTTTTCCCGGCTCAAATTGCGATAGGGATATGTATGATGCGTTGAAGTATGATATGGGACAGGAAGTGAGCATGCTATGGCATAAAGACAAAGACCTTAGCATGTTTAACATAGAAGATTGTATTATTTTACCCGGCGGTTTTTCTTTCGGCGATTATCTGCGTTGTGGCGCTATTGCCCGTTTCAGCCCGATGATGCAGAGTGTGATTGATTTCGCAAATGCAGGCGGAAAAGTATTCGGGGTTTGTAACGGTTTCCAGATCCTTTGTGAATCACATCTGTTGCCCGGCGCCTTGTTGCGCAACGGACATCAGCAGTTTGCCTGCAAAAATGTGTTTCTTACGAATGAAACAGGAAAAATTTATAAAGTACCAATTGCTCATGGCGAAGGTCGTTATTATGCAGATGAAAAAACACTTGATCAGTTGGAGGCTAACGGGCAGGTGTTATTTTATTACTGTGATGAAAAGGGACGAATAAAGCGAGATGCAAATCCTAATGCCTCGATTCGAAATATCGCCGGAATTTGCAATGCAAACAGGAATGTGTTTGGAATGATGCCGCACCCCGAAAGGGCTACTTCTGAAATTCTTGGCAACACCGATGGCCGTGAAATCCTTAAGAACCTGTTAATGAGTGAGATTTTGGTAGGTTAAAACCGTATTTCGTACATGAATTCATGAGGTTCGTCAATTTCCTTACAAACACTCTGCTTTTCTTTTGCAATATTTGTAGTATAATTTTAGCAAAAGAATAAAACGATTCTCACGATTTTTGCATCTATAAAATAAAAATAATGAAGGCAGTTATACTTAGCATGTTTTTGTTCGCGACGATGGCCGTTTCGGCGCAGAATCCTGTTACATGGGCTTTTACTTCAAAAAAGCTGGCGGATAATTCTTACGAGATACACATGACGGCTACGATCGAAAAAGGCTGGCATTTGTATTCACAAGTTCAGCCTGACGATGCTGTTGCCGGCCCTACGACTTTTTCGATTACAAATAATCCCCTGATTGAATTATCTGGAAAGATTAAAGAGGTCGGGAAAATGCAAAAATTTCATGATAAGGAATTGGAAATTTCAGCAAATCAATACTCAGAAAAGGTGGATTTTGTGCAAATAGTAAAATTAAAAGGCAAAGTGAAAACAAGTTTTAGCGGCAGTGTAGAATATCAAACCTGTGATGATAAAAAATGTTTGCCTCCAAAGACAGTGAATTTCAAAGTAGCATTAGATCAATAATGAAATAATTTTTATTTGACATAAAACGAGTTCCTCTAAGGACTCGTTTATTTTTTAAAATTGCTATGAGGCAGATCCTTACAAAAATTTTTGGTTGCTTACTTATATTAGTTTCAATAGCATCTTATTCACAAGAGGCTTCCGTATACAAATGGAGTTACACCAGCAAAAAGATCGGCGAAGGGAAATATGAGATCGTCTTTTTAACCACAGGAGTACAAGGCTGGCAATTATATGCACCCAACCAGGAATTAAGTGGAGTAAAAACAGTTGAACTGAGCTTTGCTGACTCAAGTATTAGTTTTGAAAAGAATATTATTGACAAGGGGTCATCAAAAACTTTCATAAGTCCAATTTTTGAGAATACCAATGTAAAAGTTTATGAAGGGCAAACAGAATGGAAGACTTCAATCACTATTAATAATGATACCATCCCGGCAGAGATACAGGGGAAGCTTACTTACTTTTATGGTAAGGATAATGAATTCACTCCTGATCTGCCTTTATCTTTTCATATTCCTTTAGAAGGAGGAATTGGTTCCACAATACGAATTAAGATACCGACAATTGATATCAACAACCCGGTAAGCGATTGTGGCGATGAAGGCACAAAGAATAAAAGCATTCTCACTATTTTTCTTTTAGGATTGCTTGGAGGCTTCATTGCATTGCTCACTCCCTGTGTTTTCCCAATGATACCTTTAACTGTTACTTTTTTCACTACGAAATCGAATAAGAAAGTAAAAGGAGTTGGAAACGCCGCTTTGTATGGCTTCTTTATCTTTCTCATCTATGTATTGCTTACTGTTCCATTTCATATTGCAGGAGAAACAAACCCTGAAATTTTCAATAATATCTCAACCAATGTCCTTCTTAATCTTATTTTCTTCATCGTTTTCATAGTATTTGCTTTATCATTTTTTGGGTTATTTGAATTGACTCTTCCGAGTGGAATTGTCAATAAGGCGCATTCCAAATCAGGTATTGGCAATTGGGCAGGGGTTTTCTTTATGGCACTAACACTTGTCATTGTTTCATTTTCATGTACCGGTCCAATACTTGGAACTCTATTGACAGGTGTTGCTGACCAGGGAGCGTGGCCGCTTACAGCAGGTGCCGCAGGATTTGGTATTGCACTAGGGTTGCCTTTTGCGTTATTTGCGATGTTTCCTAATTGGATTCAATCAATCCCAAAATCTGGCGGATGGTTAAAGGATGTAAAAGTTGTTTTAGGTTTTATAGAAGTGGCGTTGGCAATAAAATTTTTTGCAAATGCCGATAACGTCAAGCAATGGGGGATAATGAAAAGAGAAATTTTTATCGGCCTTTGGATCATTATCGGCGTTTGTATTGTTCTTTATCTTCTCAGGCTACTTAAGATCGGGCATAGCTCTCATGCAAAGCGATTTTCTAAACGAAGAATGGGTTTTATCATACTTTTTTCTGCGTTTACTCTTTACCTCTTACCTGGCGTTACCAATACAAAATGGGCAAGATTATCTCTTATAAGCGGGTTCCCTCCACCTTATTGCTATAGCATATATCAAAACTCGGTCAATTGCGATCAGCCCTTACTCGATTATGAAGCAGCTATTCAATTGGCAAAAAAGAAAAACAAACCTGTACTGATCGATTTTACCGGTTGGGCCTGTGTTAACTGTCGCAGAATGGAAGAAAATGTATGGACAAAAAGCTATGTTGAAAAACTAATGAAGAGTGAGTTTATTCTTGTTTCGCTTTATGTAGATGAAAGAAGAAAACTTCCGCTCACTCAGCAAACTGTTTATAAAACAAAATCAATAGTTACAGTAGGAGATAAGTGGACTACTTTCCAAACCGAGAATTTTGACGCTACATCCCAGCCTCAATATGCAATCATAAGCCCTGAAGAAAAGCTTCTTGCTAAAACCAAATTTTATACTCCCAATGCAAAAGAATTTGAGATATGGTTGCAATGCGGTTTAGAGGCTTTCAGAAAAAACAGGAAGTAATTGATAAAACAAAAACCCTTCTTAATGTAAGAAGGGTTTTTAATTAGGTGTCATTCTGTAAGAGCCTACCAGGTATGGCAAGGTGAAAATTTCACGAAGTCTGATTGGAAATACAGAATGACAAGGGCTTGGAGGTTTTTATAAGGCAATTTGTTTTTGCATCATCAGTTTGCGAAGATTGATAAGACCATAACGCATACGACCTAAGGCAGTGTTAATACTGCAGTTTGTCATGGATGCAATTTCTTTAAAGCTCATGTCAGCATAATGGCGAAGAATGATCACTTCACGCTGATCTTCGGGAAGGCGATCAAGCATTTCACGAACGCGGTCGTGGCTTTGACGCTTCATCATTTTACTTTCAGCGCTGTCTTCAGAAAAATTGATCACTTCAAAAATGTCTTTGTCATCACCATTTTTAATAGTAGGTGTTCTTTTTACTTTACGGAAATGATCTACACAAAGATTATGGGCAATTCGCATAGCCCAGGGTAAGAATTTACCTTCCTCGGTATATCGTCCGCTTCGCATTGTATCAATAATGCGGATAAAAACATCCTGGAAGATATCTTCAGCAAGGTATTTGTCCTTAACTAAAAATAAAATGGATGTGTAAAGCTTATCCTTGTGACGGAGTACAAGAATTTCCAAAGCTTCAGTGTTTCCTTCAACAAATAGTTGAATGAGATCGTTGTCAGTTTTTTTTGCAAATGCTTTCATAAACGGTTTTTGGTGGTTTAGATATTGGTTTTGGTTTTCACTATGTACGATTGATTAATAAAACAATTAGTGTAGAAGTTGTAGAGTCTATAGGCGAGAATTTTTTTGGTTGTTCGGTTATTGTGTAACCGGACAATAAAATTAAGAGAAAAAGCACAACTGGCAACTAAGGTTAATTGAATATCGAATCTTTTTTTTTAATGAAATGTTAATGATTTCATTGATTTCTAATGACTCAGCGTAAATTTGTGACCCTTCATGCAAAGTACAAAATCGAAAAACTCCGATACAAATAGGGTGAAAGTACCCGGCACCGATGTTATTTTTATTCGGGGTGCAAGAGTGCATAATCTTAAAAATATCAGTGTTGCAATACCAAGAAACAAACTTATTGTAGTTACCGGGGTTTCAGGTTCAGGCAAATCTTCCCTCACAATTGATACATTATATGCAGAAGGTCAGCGACGTTATGCAGAAAGCCTGAGTGCTTATGCAAGACAGTTCCTGAACAGGATGAACAAGCCTGATGTTGATTATATAAAAGGGCTGTGCCCCGCCATTGCAATCGAACAAAAAGTGATAACACGGACTCCGCGAAGTACTGTGGGGAGTATGACCGAGATCTATGATTATCTCCGGTTGTTATATGCAAGGAGCGGGAAGACTTTTTCACCCATTTCAGGTAAGCAGGTAAAAAAAGATGATGTAAAAGATGTTGTGGAGGTCATTAAGAAACTTGACGAGGGTGATAAGGTTTATATTCTTATCGCATTGAAGCAGCATAAGAACCGCGACTTCAAAGAAGAATTAAACATTCTTGTTCAGAAAGGGTTTTCCCGAATTTACGCAGACGGAGAAATAATAAGACTTGAAGATCTCCTTGAAGGAAAGGCAGAAATAGGAAAAAAGAAATCGAAAATATTTGTTCTCGTTGACAGAATAGTGGTAAAAGAATTTGACGAAGATGATATTCATCGTTTATCGGATTCTATCGGGACAGCTTTTTATGAAGGTGAAGGAGATGTGTATTTAGAGGTACAGCCTATTGACCATTCACCATTGACGATTCACCACTTCAACAACCGCTTCGAGTTGGACGGATTAAAATTCGAAGAACCTTCACCCAATCTTTTTTCTTTTAATAATCCATATGGCGCTTGTCCAACCTGCGAAGGTTTTAGCCAGGTGCTGGGAATCGATGCTGATCTTGTTATTCCTGACAGAAGATTGAGTGTGTATGATGGAGCTGTTGCCGCCTGGCGTGGTGAGAAAATGGATTGGTGGCGAAAACAGTTTATCAAAGTATCGGCAGGCACTGGTTTCCCGGTTCATAAAGCCATCGGAGATCTTACAGATAAGCATTACAAACTTTTATGGGAAGGCATTGATAACATTGGCATCAATGACTTTTTTAAAGATGTTGAATCACAGTTATACAAAGTTCAGTACAGGGTGATGTTAAGCCGTTATCGCGGAAGAACGACTTGCCCGGATTGCAAAGGTTATCGCTTGCGCAAGGAGGCATTATATGTAAAGGTTGGCGATAAACATATTGGTGAATTAAATGATTTGCCGGTAAAAGACCTGCAGCAATGGTTTAGCGGATTGGATAAAAAACTTTCCGAATATGATAAGCAGGTTGCCAAACGTGTATTGATAGAAATAAATAACCGCTTAAATACTTTATTGAATGTGGGATTAGGCTATCTCACGATGAGCCGATTGGCAAATTCTTTAAGCGGCGGCGAAAGCCAGCGTATCCAACTAACAAGAAATTTAGGAAGTAATCTTACCAACTCTCTTTATATTTTAGATGAGCCTTCTATCGGTTTGCATTCAAGAGATACGGAAAACCTGATCCGCGTATTAAAAGAGCTTCGTGATCTTGGAAATACTGTTATTGTGGTTGAGCATGATGAAATGATGATGCGTGAAGCGGATCACATCATTGACATGGGTCCGTTGGCTTCGCATTTGGGCGGCGAAATTGTTGCTGAAGGAAATTATGACCAGATCATTTCCAATTTTCAAAGTCTTACGGGAAAATATTTAAAAGGCGAACTGAAGATCGAGCCGCCTAAGAATATCAGGAAATGGAACCGCTCAATAAAAGTAGAAGGAGCGAAGCAGAATAATCTTAAAAACATCAATGTCGAATTTCCTTTGAATGTACTTTGCGTGGTAAGTGGTGTAAGCGGCAGCGGCAAAACAACATTGGTAAAGCAAATTTTGTATCCTGCATTACAGAAAATAAAAGGGGAGTTTGCCGATAAAGTGGGCTTACATAAAACAATTACGGGCGATATCGAATCAATTGCCCAGATAGAAATGGTAGATCAGAACCCGATCGGTAAAAGCAGCCGTAGTAATCCTGTTACCTATATAAAAGCGTATGATGAGATAAGGGACCTTTATTCAAAACAACCATTGAGCAAGATGCGTGGCTTTGAGCCAAAACATTTTTCATTCAATGTGGATGGGGGCCGCTGTGATACCTGCAAAGGTGAAGGCGAACAGGTTGTCGAAATGCAATTCCTTGCCGATGTTCATTTGATCTGCGAATCATGTGGCGGAAAAAGATTCAAAGAAGAAGTGCTGGAAGTAAAGTATAAAGACAAAAGTATTTTTGATGTGCTTGATATGAGTGTGGACGAAGCGATCAGCTTTTTTATTGCTGAGCCGGGTATTGTAAGAGCTATTCAACCATTGAGTGATGTGGGATTGGGTTATATTAAACTCGGGCAATCATCTGATACATTATCCGGAGGTGAAGCACAACGTGTAAAGCTGGCGTCTTTTCTTGGTAAGGGAAGAGGGGTAAATGCGAATAAGATACTTTTCATTTTTGATGAACCGACAACAGGTCTTCATTTTCATGATATAAAAAAACTGCTCACTTCTTTCAATGCATTGATAGAACAAGGGCATTCTATTATTGTTATCGAGCACAATCTCGAAGTTGTTCGCAGCGCTGACTGGATCATTGATCTTGGTCCCGAAGCCGGTGATGAAGGTGGCAATGTTGTATTCGCTGGCAAACCTGCAGATATCAAAAAGAACAAGCAAAGCATTACAGCGCAATTTCTGTAATATGGGAGAAGAAAATTGTTGATATGATTGAGGATATTTTTCCTTAGGACACAGAACCCTGGTTTAACAAAAACTATACAGTGATTACAAAGCAAATTCAGTTAGTTTGCCAAAATGAAAATTATTTTTGCGCTTCTGGCTTGTTGTTGCTTTCAATATTCATTTGCCCAGAAGCTGGATGTCAATTCTCTTGAAAAATTATTGGATGCTCCTGTTCGTACTGCAGATACACTGCTGAGAAATTCCAAGTTTAATTTGTCAGATAAAGAGATTGGCAAAGGCTATACTAATTATTATTATACTTCTTATGAAAGAAAGGATCTTGTAAAGCACATCCTCCGGTCAGTAAGCTTTATGGATGTTTATAGCGACACCGATACTTCAAGGTTGATCTTATACAGGACTTATGATGAAGAGGAAGAAGAGGAATTGAAAGCGCAATTACTTGCAAACGGCTATCAATTATTCAGCAGCACCGCCAGTAATTTTATTTATAAGAAAGGGAATTACACGATCACCAATAAAATAACAGTGAAAACTGCGAAAGGCAGTAAGCCGGTTATGGCTTACGAGTTTGAACTAGGCAGGTAATTTATCGCAAGCGATCAAGACTCTTCACCAATTTTTCATCTTTCCATATTCCATTTATTGCAAAAAAAAGAAAGACTGGGATTGCAAATGCAAGTACAGCAGTCAAAGACATGTTACCACTTACGAATTTTTTCAATTCGGTGAAATAAAGGATAATATTAATGATGGAAAGACCCGCTGCCGCAACAGTAAGCCACATCTGTTGCTTCCTGTTCTTATACAAGAAGATAATGATGATTGTTCCTGCAGCTAACCCGGCAGTAAAAACCAGTGTGAGAAAATTGGAAGAAGCTAACAGCTTTTCATATTGCTGAACATTTTCTTTGTTAATAATATTTCCTGCATAAAACGGGAACTTGAATGTAAGCGCCGCAAAAAGAGCCGCTAAAAAAAGCCAAACTGTTTGAATACGCTGGATCATGATGAAACTTTTTTCAAAAATAAGGTAAGACGGTTTATCAGGCTGGCTTAATGTTGTTATTCAATCTAAAGAAATTGTCAGGATCATATTTCTTCTTGATCTCTTTTAATCGTTTAAAATTCGCTCCATAGGCATTTGCCACCCTTGTATCATCATCACCACCAAGATGGTTTACATAAACGCCATTCGTTAGCGGCTCGACCTCTTTCCAGAAATTCCTGGTCCAGCTAATATTTTTTTCATCATCGGCTGCATCAAGCCATTGACTGATGATATCACTATCCCATTGATCACGGCGATTACCAAACGCTGTTGTTTCAGTAGCAGCTCGTGCAGCAGCGCCACGCATATGAAAAAATAAAACTGGTGACATGGGCGATGGGCGAGTAGCTACAAATCTTAAAACGATATCCAGTAATTCATCTGATAAGTCGGTAAAGTAGCCAGACTTCCAGTAACGACGAATACCGGCAGGTGCAGCAGTGTCAAGAATAGATTGCAGTGCAGTGTAAGGTATTTCAGCGACCATATCAGCCAATGGAGTTCCAAATGCACGGATCGGCGCCAAATGTTTTTCTGCTTCTTCTATATCTCCCAACCATGCAGGCAATACAAAAGTTACCGGTAATCCGTCAGGAGTAACAATAAAACCAGAGTACGCCATTAGTTCGTCAGGCATGCTGCGTGCATAATCTCTATAGAATTGCATTACTGCTCTTGCTTGTTCCATCGGGTACAAGATCATTCCCGCAACAACATTGGGTCCGAATGAATGTAACTGGTATTCAAATTTTGAAACGATACCAAAATTTCCGCCACCACCACGGATCGCCCAAAACAGATCGGGGTGATTGTCTTCATCAACTTTCACTTGTTCACCGTTGGCCAAAACCATTTCAGCAGATAATAAATTATCAGCCGTGATCCCATACCTGCCCATCAGCCAACCAAGGCCACCACCCAACGTCAATCCCGCTAAACCAGTATCAGATACTGTACCTCCTGTTGTTGCCAGTCCATGTTGAATTGTTGCTGCATCAAATTCTCTAAGTATAACACCAGGCTCGGCTGTTGCTCTTTTATTTGCGACATCAACATGTATAGCTTTCATTTTTGAAAGATCGATCATCAGGCCGCCATCACACACTGCATTACCGGCGACATTATGTCCACCACCTCTTACTGAAACAACAATATTCTGTTTCCTTGCAAACTTTACACATTCACTAATGTCATCAGCATTTGTGCACTGAGCAATGAGTACAGGCTTTCTGTCGATCATTGCATTCCAAACTTTTCTTGCATTATCGTATTCGGCATCTCCAGCCTGCAGTACTGCCCCCTTAATTTTCAATTGTTGTAGTTCGGTTTTCATTTTAAAATGATTTAGAAGTTAATAATGTTGGTGGTGGGTTAGTATCCTAAGTTAAGAGTATTTATTAAAAACAAAACCAGTTTCAGAAATTTATATTTCCAAAACTGGTTTGTAAATTTTTTATTTAACAGGGATCAGCCCAGTTCGGGGTAAAGCGGAAACTGTTTCATGAAATCTTTTACATCTGCCCTTACTGTTGCAATTATTTTTTCATCATCAGCACTCATCAACACCTTGTCGATCATTTCAACAACTGTTTCCATATGAGCTTCATTCATACCCCTTGTAGTAACGGCGGCTACACCCACACGAATACCTGACGTAACAAATGGGGATTTATCATCAAACGGCACTGCATTTTTATTAAGTGTTATATGTGCTTTATCTAAAGTTTCCTGTGCTTTTTTACCAGTGAGATTTTTATTTCTGAGATCGATCAGCATTAAATGATTATCGGTGCCGCCGCTGATAAGATTATAGCCGCGATTGACAAAGGACTTCGCCATTGCTTGTGCGTTGCGTATAATTTGTTTACCATACGCTTTGAAATCATCGGATAAGTTTTCACCAAAACCAACAGCTTTTGCAGCAATCACATGTTCAAGCGGGCCGCCCTGTGAACCGGGAAATACAGCGAGATCCAACAGTTGACTCATCGTTCTCAAATTTCCTTTAGGATCTTTTATGCCCCATGGGTTCTCAAAATCATGACGAAGCATGATGATTCCGCCTCTTGGTCCACGTAATGTTTTATGTGTTGTTGAACTTACAATATGACAATGATCAAATGGATCATCCAATAAACCTGAAGCAATTAATCCTGCCGGGTGTGCAATGTCAGCAAACACAATGGCACCAACTTCATCGGCAATTGCACGAATGCGTTTATAATCCCATTCACGGCTATAAGCTGATGCACCGCAAATGATCATCTTTGGTTTTTCTGCTTTTGCTTTTGATTCTAGTTGGTCATAATCTACAATTCCTTCTTTCGTTACTCCATAGTGCAGTGCCTGGTAGGTTTTGCCGCTGAAGTTGGCAGGACTGCCATGTGTAAGATGTCCGCCCATACTAAGATCAAGTCCCAAAAATTTTTCACCTGCTTTCATTACGGCGAGAAACACAGCCCCATTTGCAGAAGCGCCGCTATGTGGTTGCACATTTGCCCAGGAGCAATTAAAAACTTTTTTCAAACGTTCAATTGCCAATGTTTCTATTTCATCAACCACTTCACAGCCGCCATAATATCTTTTGCCTGGATAACCTTCGGCATATTTATTTGTCGGGCAGGTTCCCATGGCTTGTAACACCTGTAACGATGTAAAGTTTTCTGATGCGATGAGTTCAATGCCAGTACGCTGACGTTCGAGTTCTTTATTAATAAGATCAAAAACCTCGGTATCTTTTTGTGTTTCTATTTCTACCATTTTAAAGAGATTATTTATTTGCTGAATAGGATTACTGAAAGTAAAAGAGTGCGACGCAACAGAAGCTTAATAGTAGCACTACAGTTGGTAGCACAATGATTTAAGCCGCAAAAATAAGAAAGCATCGAATGCCGTAAGATGCGGTGAATAAGTTTTTGTTTATTAATAATTCATTACTTTCACAAGCTTTAAAATCAACATGAA
>DASTZB010000572.1:0-10316 GCA_035764525.1 Chitinophagaceae bacterium
ATTCTATTTACCCATTTTCATAGTCAATCCGCCGCCAAGGCCGAATTGCCACAACGTAGAGTATGTATTAAGGTAAATGGGGCCATACCAGCTCCAATAATAATCGCCGCCAGTTGCCCGGGAAGCAGATAATATCTGTGCTTGCAGTTTTAATCCAAGTTTTGGAGAGAACCATATGTTGGAGCCAACTCGTCCACCCCAGGCAAAATTGGTATTGCTGGAACTTTTTCCCAGTGATGGAGCTTCAAGGTTGCTGATCAGAACTCCAGCCATTAACCCGGCATATCCTTCTGCTTTACCACCACTCTTCGCAAAATGTCCATCTCCGCTTAGCAATATAAAATCATGTTTGAGATCGAAATTTTCGGTTCGTGCCTGAGTGGCAGACCCAAACTTAAAAGTGGCAGGAACAGTAGTACCCCTGTGTAAGTACATAATCTCCGCACTACTCTGCGGATTAAATAAATATTCCAAACCAGCACCCCATTGATATCCTCCTTTCACTGTTCCATTGTAATATGTATTTGCATCATTCACAACATCAAACCCGTCATCGAATACATAAGCACTGTAAAAATTGATCCTTGCACCCTTCTGTCCGAATGTAAAAATAGAAATAATCATTACTAAAGCTGAAAACATAACCTTTTTCATATTGATAAAATTTTAGTTAGGGAATAATTCTTAAAGTTATTAAACAAATCTTTTTATTTGATCATTTATTGGATTTATAATTATCATGGTTTGGAAGCCGGCAACCAACTTCTTAACATAAGCATGATTGATAACAAAAAAGGTCCTTGTTTTTTGATCTTCGTCCTCTTCATTTACAAATTATGATCAGAAAATAAAAATGAGACTGATCTATATCACCCCATTTTTGAAATCAGGATCGATATTGGCCGAATCAAAATTATCTACTTTACTCACACCAACAGTATACCGGCCACCGGTACCTAATCCTTTGTTTTTCAAAAACCCAAGGCCCACTCCGATTGACATGTCTGTACTTTTAGCAAACTCATCAATGGTAGAAATGGGAATGTCTTCGCTTACTTTGAAACCTGTCCGCGGACTAGCAAGTGGTCTGCAAAATTCAAGAGTGGGTTTCAATACTTATTTAACAATAATGTAAAAGCGCTGTCATCATTTTGGTTGATCAATTCAAGAAGTTCAGCGTCACTATGGGATTGAATTTCCAATAGCACTCTCATAAAAATTCGATTTTTGGTTAATGATGTCGAATTCAGATGAGTCAGTAAGTAAGCCTCGGTTAAAAAAATACAATAAAAATGATGCTGATAACTAATAAGCAATATATAAAAGCCTATCTGATGAAATGCCGTTTACTTTTCTAGTGGCAATATCGAGAGTGTCTCAAAAACTTGTTGGGGTATCTTAAGAATCTTAACCAGAAAATAATCAACCGTACCTGCGAAAGCTTTTGCAGATATTTAAATGAATAATTGTCATTTTCTTTACCTTTAGTTAAGAACATAATTCAAATGTTTCCTGTTTGAGCTTGAGCTCAACGCATAAAGGGCAAAGAAAAGTGGACAAAGGAATAGTTCACTATTGTTTTTTTCAAACCTTGTTAAAACACTATAAGTCTGTACTTAATTTCAATCACAAGGTTTTAAAAACTCCATCTCAACTGATCATGAAGAGGTTTTTCGTCAGGATTCTGTTCAGACAAAAAATTTACTCCCAATCCCTAGGTTATAAGTTACAGTATCCAAATCCTTATAAACCACAGAAGGAATTCCTTCGGGACAAACTTTGTATCCCCTTGAAAAACCTTGTGATCCCCTGCCTGTTACTGCTAGCCTCCTGCTCAAAGAGCATTGATCAGCAGCATCCTTCCACAAGCAATAATGACAATGAAAAAGAAACCTGCAGTTTTGGCCTTTCCGAGTTTAATATGGCCAAGCGTCCTAAAGTAAATATGGAAATGAGCAAAGGGAAACCTGGCAGCGGTGGTGGCAGCACGACAACATCGGCAAATGTTATTTTACTCGATTTTGATGGAGAGTATGTAGTTAATACAACGTGGAATATAAATGGTCCGATCACTTGTGCTCCTGCAAATCTGAATGCGGAAGAAACCGGCCTCGTTCTGCAAAGAGTAATGACTGACTTTACACCATTCAATATTACTGTTACAACAGATGAAGGTGTATATAATGCAGCCAATCCTTATAAAAGAATGAGAGTTGTAATAACAGAAAGCTGGGAATGGTATGGACAAACTGGTGGGGTATCATATATTAATTCCTTTACATGGGGAAGCAATACGCCGTGTTTTGTTTTCTCTTCTTTGCTGGGTTACAGTGTGAAAATGATAGCAGAAGCATGTTCACATGAATCCGGGCATACAATAGGATTAAGGCACCAGTCATTATACGATGCAAATGGAATTATGATCAGTGGATATAATTGGGGCCAGGGTTCGGGAGAAATTGGTTGGGCGCCAATAATGGGTGCATCATATAATGAAAACTTATCCCTCTGGCATTACGGGCCAAATTCCATTTCCGCCACCAACATGCAGGATGATGTAGCAATAATCGCTTCCGTAGTTGGATTTGTAAGTGATGAATATGCTAACAGCATAGCCAGTGCCACTGCACTTAGCAGTTCAAAAACAGGGATCGTTAATACCAGCACTGATGTTGATTTCTTTTCTGTCAATATCAACGCAACAAAAACTATTTCATTGATACCTGCTAATGTAGGACCGAATAATGATGGCGCCAACCTTGATCTCGTTTTAAAAATTTATAATAGCAAGGGAGCGTTGTTATCAATTATCAATGACCCCCTGATACTTAATGCGGGAATTACTTTGGCTGCTGGCTCTTATTATGTTTCAGCAAGTACAACAGATAATCAATTTACCACCCGTTATGGAATGTTAAGCAAGTATACGATCGGTATTAATTAATTTGAAATAAACGATAAACAAAAGGTTGGGTAATTGCTCAACCTTTTTTATTTTCAACTTCATGTCACCATTACTATTTATTCCTGGCCGATCTTCTTTCGTTCAAGAAAAAAATTGATCTTCTCCATCATATCATTCATTTCAAATGGCTTTGAAATAAAATCATCTGCACCGGCGGCCAGGCAGCTTTCTCTTGCCGTAGGATGTGCAGAAAACATTAAGATCGGAATTGACGAGGTCTCTTTATCTTGTTTTAACCGCCGGCATATATCGGTTCCATCTGATCCTGATAACAGCATATCCATGATCACAAGATCAACGTGATTTAATGAAATAATTTTTTTTGCATTTTCTTCATTCTCTGCATCCATCGCATCATAACCATAATAGTCAAGCACCATTTTTATCATTATGCAGATATCCGGGTCATCATCTAAGACTAATATCAATGCCTTCTCTTTCATTTATTTGAAAATCGGTAAAGTAAAAGTAAATACCGAGCCTTTGCCTTTTTTGCTTTCTACCAACACTTCTCCTCCATGTTTTTCTACAAATTCTTTGGCAATAAAAAGACCGATGCCGAAACCCGGGTAAGTTTGCTCTTCCTTACCTTTTGCACGATAAAAACGCTCAAATATTTTTTGCTGTTCTTCTTTATCAATTCCAATGCCATAATCTTTTACACTGAAAGCGACCTGCTCCCGGAATTGGTGGATCGATACATCTATCTTGTTATTGTCTGGAGAATATTTAATAGCATTTGTCAAAAAATTGATCATCACCTGCCCTATCCTGTCTTTATCAGCAAATACATAAGACTGAAAATCGTGGAATAAATTTATCTGGTGTTTGGTGTTTGTATAAAGAATATCTTCCACTGTCTCTATTGCCAACTCGTTGAGGCTGAGTTTTTCTTTTTTTAATTCAAGAGTTCCTGTTTCAATTTTTGTAAGGTCAAGCAGTTCTGATATCAGTCTTGTCAATCGGGTAATCTGTTTATCCACACTGATCAATGAAGATCGTACCAGCAATGGCGGCAATGGTTTTTCTTTATCCTTATTAAAAGCATTCAGCAGCAATTGTACATATCCTTTTATTGATGTAATAGGTGTCTTTAGTTCATGACTTGCCATGGCAATGAAGTTGTTTTTCTGCACATCTGATTCAGAAAGCTTTCTTAACTCTTCCATTTGCCGGATGTTCTCCGTGATATCATGGCTGATCACCATCACCGCATATACTTCATCGTCCTCATTAAAAAGCGGAACATAATTATGTTCATAATATTGTTCTCCCTCCATTGTTGATTTTACCTTATCCCGGATAATAATATTTCCTTTGAATGCGTCCAGGAGATCCAGGTAAGACTGCGTACCAACTACAGATGGATTAATATCGGTGATCTTTTCACCAATAATTGGTCCTTTAAATACCTTTCCCAGCACAGTCTCTGCTTTTTTATTAACTGTTATAAACCGGAGGTCTTTATCGACAACCATTATCAGGTCAAGCGATGAGCTGATCAGTTTTTCAATAAACCTGTTACGTTCTTCAAATTTCTTACTCGTTTCAATTAATTGTTGTTCCAGGAGCTTTTGCTTTGTGACATCCTGTCCTGTACCCACCATCCTGGCAATTTTTCCCTCTTTATCAATTACTACTTCGCCGCGGGCATAAATAATTTTTATTTCTCCTGCAGGTGTTATGATCCGATGATAAAAATCATTAAATGTTTGTGATTGAAAAGCAAATTCGATATTCGCTTGCATATTGGGTCTATCGTCAGGATGTACTAATGAAATAAATTTATCAAAGTCAACGCCATCGGCTGTATTAATGCCATAAACATTGTACATATTATCGCTCCATGTCAAACGATTGGTTGACACTTCCCAATCCCAATGTCCCACTTGTGCTATTTGCTGCGCTTCGTTCAGTTTTTTTGCTGACGCAATCAATTCTGTATTATCATGTGCCATCACTAATACTGCGTATATCTTTTCATTATGGTCTTTAAGCGGAACCAGTGTGTTCTCGTAATACCTGCTGGAAATGGGCGAAAAATAAATTTCATTGTGGATGGTCTCCCCGTTTATTGCCCGCACCAGATCTTTATATCCCTGGGTGTTTTTCAACCGTGGAAGTACGTCCAGTAATTTTTTGCCTAATACATCTTCTTCTTTAACTCCCATCGCGTTCAAGGAAGATTGATTGATGGATATGATCCTGGTATCAGTATCATAGACACCAATAAGGTCAACTGAAGAATCAAGAATTTTTTTAACGAGATGATTTTGTTGTTTGAGAAGCAGGTTTTGCCGGTTCAGTTCGCTGGTACGCTGTTTCACTTTATTTTCCAATTCTTTTTCAGCTTCCCTCCTGTCATGAATGTCAAGACTGGTTCCAATAAAGCCTGCGAATTTTTCATTACTATATCTTGGCGCCCCTTTATCGAGGAACCAACGATATTCATTTGTTACGCCGTTTCTCAAACGCATCTCCAGGGTATAAGACTCGTGAAGTTTTGCGGCCTCATTCATTATTTTCAAAACTTTTTCAATGTCATCCGGGTGAATATACTTTTTCCAGGAAAGCACAGATATCCTGGTGGCTGCATCAAGGTTAAAATAATCCAGTCCTGCTTTATTGAGATAAGTAGTTTGTAAATTTTCATCTGTTTCCCAAACAAAAAGCGGCGCTTCGTTGGCCATGGTTCGAAATCTTTCTTCACTTTCTTTGATGGCTTGTTGTATTATTTTACGCTCCGTAATATTTTCAGTAAAAATTACAATGCCTCCAATTTCACCAGGCGCATTATACCATGGATGTACTTCCCATTTGAGCCAGACAGGTGTTCCGTCATCTTTTTCATAATAATCGTCATCAGATTTTTCTACTGCTCCTTTCATACATCGGCTATGTACATCCTTCCATCGCTGGAGGATATTGGGAAATAATTCATAATGTTTTTTACCGATAATATCGCCTGTCAGATCATATTCCTTCATCCATAGTTTACTTACTGATACATACCTCATTTCTTTATCAAACATGGCCATAGCCGCCGGAGCATACTCTATAAACAACCGGTTCTTTTCTTCGCTTTCTTCTATTTTTTTACGGGCCTTTTTTTCCTGGTCGTAACTGATAACTTTACTTATTTCAAGTGCAATTCGATCAGCGACCAGGTTTGAAAATTGCTCATAAGAATTATCAAATTTTCTAAAAGGGTTTAGTGCAGCAGATAAAATAGCGATCGGTGATTCATGCCCCGCAATGAATATAGGTATATGAACAAAATGGGTTGCTTCTTTCTCCCAGGCTCCCTTCGGTAAATTCTTCCTTAGGCCTGCATTTTCTGATACAACGATCTCCTTGGTTTTATAAGCCCTGTAAAAATTGTGAGTGCCGTCAACTGGCTCTTTGAGATCAACATAAGAGGGAAGCACTGATTGTTCACTGTTGATCCCTATAAATGCAACAGGTCTTGCTATTTTTTCTGGTTCATTTATTTTATAAAAAATGCCAAACGGAAAATCTTTATTATTTGTTTCAAGTGATCTCGCTGCCTGTTCATAAATCGCCTGTTCACTTTCCTTTTGAGCAATCGTCTCTAATTCTTGTAAGGTTTTCAACGATCTATCATTGATGATACGCTCTGTTTCTTCTGTACATGCGCAAAACAGGCCTGCTGTACCACCGTTATCTCCCGGAACCGGGTTGTAGGAAAACTTAAAATAAGTTTCCTCATCATACCCATATCGGTTCATGATCAACAACAAGGCATCATCATAGGTTCCTTCGTTTTTATTAAAAACAATATCCGCTCTAGCGCCAATCTCGTTCCATATTTCTTTCCAAACAATATTGCCGGAAGCTCCCAACGCAGGATGCTTCTCACCAAGAATAAACTGGTAGGCATCGTTATAAATGTTTATGTATTCTTTACCCCACCAAACAAACATAGGTTGAGGAGAAGTGAGAATGATTCGAATACAGGTCTTTAAGCTGTTTGGCCAATAACGTGGGTCACCAAGCGGTGTCTTGCTCCAATCGAAATTGCGGATGAGCTCACCCATAGCTCCGCCACCAGAGAGAAAGTCAAGGGATAAAGTTCTTTTATCAGTCAGCTCAGGATAACTCATATTTTCAATAAGGATAAGAAAGTTACGCAAAATACGACTCAAAAGATAAACCTGTTCACGGACGATTCATTTCCTGCGGGTTTATTTCTGTTTTTCAAATTACGTCAATCGTTCAACACAGATATAAAAAAATCCTAACCGCTATCAATTGATTTTTTCAACGATAATTTTTTGAAAGAGAGTATCAGCATCTTTTTTATTGCAAAGCTCGGTGCCGGGATTCAGCGTGGCGGCAGTACCGCAAGCCACTCCATATTTCAATGCATCTTCAAAAGTTTTTCCTTGTGATAAACTTAAAACAAAGCCAGCAACCATACTGTCACCCGCACCAACTGTGCTTTTCTTTTCGACCTTGGGTGAAGAAACTTTTAATTCCTTGTCTTTTGTAAATAACATGGCGCCTTTTTCTCCTAATGAAACAATCAGTACCTCACAATATTTCCTGGATATGATTTCTTTTCCCGCTGCCAGTACTTCATCGAAGCTTAATTCTTTTTTTCTAAGCACTGCACTTAATTCTGTTAGGTTGGGTTTTAGCATATAAACGCCTGCATTCGCCGCATGTTTAAGAGCAGCTTTTGAGGTATCAACAACCAGCTTAAGATTCTTTTTCTTTGAAATGGTTGCAAGCCTGGCAAAAATATCTTCCGGTACCCCTTCAGGCAAACTTCCGCTTGCTACCAGAAACTCTGCGCCAGCTATTTCAACTATCGAATGAAGACATTCTTCCCATTCATGCTTAAGTAGTTTTGGACCAGGAAATCCAAAGCGTAACTGATTGTTTGAACTTTCTTCTCGCACGATCACATTTTCCCGAAGCGGATTCTTCACTTCGATCACTACGCATGGAATATTTTCCTTAGCCAGTAACTGATTAAAAAATTTACCTGTATAGCCACCGGCAGGATAGATCGCGGTTGCCTTTCCTCCTAATTTCTTAATTACTCTTGCTACATTGATGCCTCCACCGCCTGGTTCAAAATGCGGCTCGGAGCAACTTAATTTTTTTTCGGGGATCAGTTGGGGAACTGTTGCGCTTTTATCAATACAGGGATTAAATGTTAGAGTGACAATTTTTGACATAGATAATCCTTTTTATTTTTTACAGTAACCTTCATTAATTTGTAGCAAATTAGAAACTTAAATGTCAACAACCATAAAATGTCCGAATTGCAGTCATGAATTTGAGCTGAATGAAAGCCTGCGGGAAGATGTAAAAAAAGAATTGCGGGATGAGATGAAAGAATGGCAGCGTAAAAAAGAAGACGCCTTTAATACTCAGCTGGCAGAAGAAAGAAAAAAAATTCAACAGGAGACAGAACAAACTATCCGCAAGAATATTGCTTCAGATTTTGAAAATAAACTAAGACTGCTGGAACAAAACAACAAAGAAAACGAAGAAAAATTAAAAGAGGCAAGACAGCAGCAGGTTGAATTTCTGAAGAAAGAACAAGAGCTAAAAAACAAAGAAGCTGAATTAGAGTTATCTGTTCAGAAAAAATTGCAGGAAGAAAGAGAAAAGCTTTCAATAGAAATAAGAAAGTTGGAAGAACAACGGATAATGGCCAAAGAAACTGAATTCCAACTTCGGCTAAAAGAAATGGAAAAGCAATTAGATGATCAAAAGAAACTGGCGGAAGAAATGAGACGCAAAGCTGAACAAGGAAGCATGCAGTTGCAGGGCGAGGTCCAGGAATTGGCTTTGGAAGAAATGTTACGGTCTGCCTTTCCATTTGACATGATAACTGAAGTGGGTAAAGGCGTTCGCGGAGCTGATTGTATTCAAACCGTAAGAAATAATTATGGACAAGAGTGTGGTCAGATCATTTATGAAAGCAAGCGGACAACAAGTTTCTCAAATGATTGGATAGAAAAATTGAAAACTGATATGCGGAGCAATAGTGCTGAAATTGCCGTGATAGTTACGAAAGCGATGCCAAAAGATATGGATTGCTTTGGAATAAAAGACGGCGTTTGGATTTGCAGTTTTGGGGAAGTAAAAGCTTTAGCGGCTGTATTGCGCGATGGGGTGATAAGAGTTTTTAACGCAGCAAAGAACCAGGAAAACAAAGGTGACAAAATGCATTTATTGTACGATTATTTAACCAGTTCAGAATTTGCTGAACAATGGAAAGCAATTCGTGAAGGTTTTATGAGTATGAAAATGTCGATACAAAAAGAAAGAGATACCATGGAACGCTTATGGAAAGCAAGAGAAAAACAATTGGAAAAAGTTTTATTGAATGCTGCTCATGTTCGTGGCTCCATCGAAGGTATTGGTGGAATGAATTCTGTTGATCTGAATTTGCTTGAAGATGGTGATGATGATATGGCACACTAACCAATCTCCCACGTCAGCACCAAATGACCAAGCTGAGTGAATAAGTGAATCTGTATTATTTTAAAAGGAATAGATTTACGAAATAAACTGCCGCCTCTTTCATTTTAACAAACCCGCTATTAGATTAATTGTAAGTGCAACAACAAATGTATTCAATCCAAAAGAGATCAAGCCATGTAAAAGCACTAATCGCCTGATCATTCTTGAATGGACCGCAGTATCAGAAACCTGAAACGTCATTCCGACCACAAAAGAGAAATAAGCAAAATCTACATAATCAGGTTTCTTCTCACCTGGAAATTCTAAACCTTCCGCATGTTTAGTTGAATCGTTTGTATCATCCCCATAATAAAGGTGTGCATAATGAAATCCAAATAGGGTATGAACCATTACCCATGAAAACAACATACAACTAAGAGCTACAGGGATAAATATAACCGGTGGAGTGTCATTTGAATTTTGAGATAACATTAATAATAATACACTGATCAAACTTGCAAAAGAAGTAATAATGATAAGTGAAAAAACATACAGGCGGCTGCCATCCTCCTGTTTGGAAAGCTCCCTGATCTGGGCGGGTTTTTGTCCAAAAAAAACGATCCAGCTGGTGACAATGTATGACAGCGCAAACACCGACCAGGCAATCATGATATTAACCAGGATGTCAAGATTAGAATTGATCATCAAAAGAAATACAATAACTGCGAGTATAAGACTAATGATAAATCGTTGGACAGGCATTATGCGTAAAAAAAAATTCCCCTGATTCCTCTTGACCGATGTTCTAACCATCTTTTTTCATTTATGCAAAATGTAAGTTAGATAATTCTTTGCCAGTGATTTCACCTTGGCCATCTATCATTCTCCGCATTACGAAATAGTAAAT
>DASTZB010000573.1:0-3822 GCA_035764525.1 Chitinophagaceae bacterium
TCCGTGCCGTCATCAAAACCCACCAGGTTACCATTGATCGTAAAACTTGTGTCCTTCCCTGCCGTAGCAAGAAGGTTAGTATGTAAGAGGCCAATAAAAATGAATGTAAAAATTGCTTTCATAACGTCTGTAAAAATAATAAAAAAATCTCCGTATAAATGGTAATTAAACCTTAATAGACTCCAAAAATTTTTGGGTAATGTCGGTTACATTCCCGGGTTCAGAAAGAGCTTTTATATATGCGGTACCTATAATGGCCCCATTGGCATTGTCGCAAGCCGCTTCAAAGGTTGGTCTATCTTTTATCCCAAAGCCCACAAGGACAGGGTTTTTGAGGTTCAATCCTTTTAGTCGTTGCAAATAGCTCTTTACATCGGTCATATTCTTGTCGCTACCTGTAGTTGATGAGGATGAAACTGCATATAAAAACCCGCTGCTTAACCCGTCAAGTTTCTTTATTCGCTCTTCACTTGTTTCAGGAGTAACGAGGAAAATAAAATCCAGCCCATGTTTTTTTACGATAGCGCCATATTCGGTTTCAAATTCATGCTCGGGAAGATCAGGAAGAATTAGTCCATCGATACCGACTGACGACGCATCCGCACAGAATTTTTCAAAACCATATTGTAAAACAGGATTCATATAACCCATCAATACTATAGGAACACTGATCTCCTTTCTAAGATCTTTTAATTGTTCAAAAAGCTTTTTGATCGTCATTCCATTTGCAAGCGCAATGCCGCTGCTTTGTTGAATGACAGGGCCATCTGCCAATGGATCACTATATGGCATACCGAGTTCAATGATATCTGCGCCGTTTTTTTGCAGAGCTTTTATTACTTCAATTGTTGAATTTAATTGAGGATAGCCTGCGGTGCAGTAGACATTCAATACGTTGTTGGGTCTCTTTTGAAATACGTTTTTGATTCTGCTCATATTTACCTCACTCCCAGCCTCTCTCCTTCAGGAGGGGTACTGGGCTGTTGTTATTAATTATACTTTAGTGCTGACCTATTATCTAGATTTCTCTATTCAGCATCTCTGCAACATCACTTATTTTCTTAAGCACTCCTTGCATATCATTGATCACCTCTTCATTTTCAAATCTCAAAACAATAATGTTAAGTCCTGCAAGCATAGCGGTCCTTGCTTCGTCATACTCTTTATTCATTTTCTCATCATGCACACGTCCATCCAATTCAACAACTAATTTCCTTTCATTACAATAAAAGTCAACTATAAACTTGTCCAATGGATGTTGCCTTCTGAACTTTAAACCATTAAGCTTTCTCCCCCTTAATTTTTCCCATAATAGTTTTTCAGCTTCGGTTAACCCTTGCCTCAACTCTCTTCCGAATTGATATAATTTACCAATCGCTTCCTTATGCAAGTTATCATTATACGATTCAGGCATATCTTCATTTTGGAATATTCTTTCATCTTCCATATCTACCTCACCCCATGCATGTTTTTCAACTTTGAAAACTCTGCCTCCCCTCTCCTTAAGGAGAGGGGCTGAAGACTCTACCATAATAAGAGAATCTCATGGGGTGAGGTCAAAGATGCTGCATGTACGTCGCAAGATCCTTATCCCCCCTCCCACTCAAACAAACTACAACCATATCTTCTTTATTAAACCTTAAAATATTCAAAACATGCAATGCATGTGCACTTTCCAATGCAGGAATAATGCCTTCTAATTTTGCCAGCTCAAATGCCGCAACCAATGATTCGTCATCAGTCGCACTTAAAAATCTTGCACGACCGCTTTCATATAGATGTGCATGCAGAGGGCCAATACCGGGATAATCAAGGCCAGCAGAAATACTATGCGGTTCTATAACCTGTCCGTCTTCTGTTTGCATCACCAAACTTTTACTTCCATGTAAAACACCCGGTTTCCCTAATTGAGTCGTTGCAGCACTCAAGCCACTGTTAATACCATGTCCCGCTGCTTCCACAGCAATCAGTTGGACGGAAGGTTCATCTAAGAAATGGTAAAATGCACCGGCTGCATTACTTCCACCACCAACACATGCAATCACAGAATGCGGTAATTCATTTCCCGTTTTTTCCAATAATTGTTTCCGAATCTCTTCACTTATCACACTCTGCAATCTTGCCACCATATCAGGATACGGATGCGGGCCAACAACGCTACCAATTATATAATGAGTATCGTTTGGATTATTGATCCAATCGCGGATCGCCTCATTCGTTGCATCTTTTAGGGTCTTACTTCCCGAAGTTGCCGGGATCACAGTTGCTCCCAACATTTTCATTCTTGCCACATTTGGTGCTTGCCGCTCAATATCCTTCGCGCCCATGTACACGATACACTCAACACCTTTCAATGCGCACACAGTTGCAGTCGCTACGCCATGCTGACCTGCGCCTGTTTCAGCAATAATTCTTTTTTTACCCAACCGTTGTGCCAGCAATATCTGGCCGATCGTATTATTGATCTTATGTGCACCGGTGTGACAAAGATCTTCCCGCTTCAAAAAAATTGTTGTTCCATATTTATCACTCAATCTTTTTGCGTGATATAAAGGAGTTGGCCTGCCTGCATAATCTCTTAGCAGTTCATGAAACTCTTTTTGAAAAGATGCTTCATTCATTATCTCCAAATAGTGGTTCCTGAGTTCTTCTACATTCCGGTGAAGCATTTCAGGAATATAAGCACCGCCGAATTTTCCATAATAACCAAATTCATTTGGCTCTTTGTATGTTACTTTACTTGACATTTTAAATTTATGTACTTAGCTTTTGTATTACTATTTAATTTCCGCTGCGTCGCACTATTGGACGTCATTAATTCTAATCATCTTTTTTAATTCAATCACCTGTTTCTCTCCACTCCTTAAAATAAATACCCTATCAAAATCAAATTCATATTCTCTATTTAATACATCTTCAGCATGGCGAAAATTGAAATACCCTGCCAAAATTGTCCAACTCTCAAGCATAACCAACCAAGCTTCGTCATATTTTAAACAATATTTTTTTACTTTTTCATTTTTACTGCTAATCCTTTCAATTATTTTCTCAGCTGAAATTCCCGGTACTACTCCGCCTCCATTTGCAACCCAACAATTCTCAGTTAGCTCGGGAAATCTACTTATCGAAATAGAGTTGATTTTTTCATCAAGTATTCTTTTCCAATTAATATCGTATTCATCTAGAACTATCGTATTTGTCGTCAGCTTTGGATAATATATTCTGACTTTCTCAACAATATAATCGGAAAGTCTTTCCTTATCCGATGAGCTCAAATTTCTACTATTCTTATTTTTTATCAGGCCATAGTCATCGGCAAATGAAACGTTAACCTGTAACGGTGGAAGGCCTAATGTCAAGTACTTTTGTTGAGCGATATACATAATTTGATTTGCAGTACTTTCTTGTGCCCTTTTATCAACTCCATCCGAGTCCTTATTCCAATACAATTCAGTTAACTCTATAGCGACTTTGCGATTATCCTTAATCAAAAAACCATCTGGAGGATCTTTATCAATAATGTTAATAGATAAATCCTTTAACTCGACAAAACAATTCTTAAAAAGCTCTAATTGTTTTTTTTCTCTTTCCTTCTTTAAAATTTCCCAATCGTGTCTAGCCATAACAAAATCTCCTTATTTCATTTTCTCACTTTTATTCTCCTAGCAAAATCAACTCTCCCCCAAAATCCATTCAATTATCGCCGGTACTCCATACAACCGCCAAACTGTAAAAGTTCCAAATGCCAAAAATGCAAAAACAACTATTCTGATAATTTTATTTTTAACCCGGAATAACTTTATCGTATCTGTTATTGCCCAA
>DASTZB010000574.1:0-11757 GCA_035764525.1 Chitinophagaceae bacterium
AAGTATCGTATCATTATGTTGCTTTCCAATTTCAACTGCTTCAACAAGATGCTCGAATGATCTCCAGTACTCCCCGCTCTTCGAATAGCTGAAGGCGGCAGCTTGTTTGGCCCAACCCAGCAATAATGAATCGTTTGCTATCGTTGCGTATTCTATTGCTTTAGCTACCGCTTCATTGGCTGCATCATATTTACCCTCTATGGCTAATGAAAGGGCCAGGTAATAATAGGTCATAGAAAAAACTCTTGGATTGGTTTCATTTTTTAAAAGCTCAATAGCTTTTCTCGTATCCCGTTCCATTACATCAGGGTGTCCTAAAAGTCGCCCCCTCACACCGCCTTCAATGACCAAAGCTTCTGCCATTCCACTATAATAGCTAATAGCCGATGCTTTCTGCCGGGCAAGATTTGCATATTTAAGGGCGGAATCAGAATGAATCCAGTAATAATAAAATTGCCAGCCCAATGCATTCAGACTGTTTACTGCTTCCCTGTCATTAAGAGTGCTAAGGTTTTTTCGTATGCTATCTATCTTATGAGTTTGTGCTTGTATAGCATTAGCAATAAGAACCCAAAAAATAAAAAGCCGGTAACGCATAAGAAAATTTTTAAATGAGAAGCACCTATTAAATTTACTTCATTTCTCAAAAACGGGCTTGCAGAAGGAGTACACCTTATAGTTTTATTACTCACTGCTGGGCATAGGCTTTCTAAAATAATCAATAGTTGACCGAACTATCGTAACTGATGATTTATGCAACTCGAATCTTTTCATTGTAAGTTATTGATACCAGTAAGCTATGAAAAGTGACAATGAGAAGGTGGGAGTGTTTATTGAGCAAGTGAGCTTTTAGTGACAGGCAAAGGGCAGTGAATGTGCCTGAGACCGGAATCTCAACATCTTAGGCTATCAATTATTTATAGACAATGTGTGTCAAAGTTGTGTCTGAGAAATAGAAAGAGCGGAAGTGCATGGAAGTATTACTTAATTTTTTCAGTTTCTTACTTTCAGAACAGATATAAAATATTATCGAAGAAACCAAGTACTGTGTCCTGGCACATGTGTCAGAATTCTTCGAATACTGTTGGTTCGATTCTTATCGGGTCTACTGCAAGAGAAGGAGAGCGGAGAGCGGCTCCTTACTTTCTCGCTGTGTTTCTGTTTCTCTTTCTAAAAGTTTCGATTTTATAAGAGAGAAAAAACATTTGATTATGTAAGAAACCTGTAAACCTATTTCAGGACGAGACGGTTGTAATGTTTTCCGCCGAATATCCCGGCCGGACAGAAATAACGTTCCATATTATCGAAATGTTTCATTCCATTTTATGCACAGATCTTAAAAACGTTGTAGATGTGTGAATTGAAGGGGGTTATTATTTTTTCTTTTTCACTTTATTATATCTTTAACCGGCTTAAGTTCCGAGCTAACGTTTTTCAAATTCGCAAAAGAACACCGGAAAAGATACTGAAACAGTTTTTGGATATCAGCATTACTGACAAAAAACTGATCGACCTTTCACTGGTTTGATAAATAAAAAAATAAATAAGTATGAGTCGTTAATAAAATGAGTTAGCTGGCCTATGTATTAGCGGACAGTAAATGTATCAAATCCGAACACTTTTGTAATATATTTTGGTTTATTGTATTGAAAATCAAATTATTCTATTGCTGGCATTTTTTTTAGAATTAATCAGAAGTGGGGTATGCCATTTCTGCCCTCCTCCTGTCAAATGAAGTTCAAAATAGGGGAATTAGATTTTTTTCTCAACATAAAAGCTGGTTAACACAATTTATTTATGGAAGTAAAAAGGTTGCAATTGCTAGCCCGGTGAAAAGTTTAAGAACAGAATAAAACAAAAGCCATGATAAAAAATTATTTCAAAATCGCTTTCCGCAACCTCCTGAGAAATAAAGTGCATTCATTTATAAACCTTGCTGGTTTATCTGTGGGCATGGCAGTAGTAATGCTTATCGGTTTTTGGATCCACGATGAATTATCATTTGAAAAGTATCATAAAAACTATGATCATATTGTACAATTGATGGAGCATGCCAATATTGGTGACGGCATTGTAACGGGATCTTCTTTACCGATGCCGGTATCAACCGAATTGCAGGATAAATACAAAAGTGATTTTAAATCAGTGGCATCTACTCTTAGTTACGAACAAAATATTTCTTACGACGATAAAGCCTTTTCAAAAGTTGGTTGCTACGCAGAACCTCAATTCACTGATATCATAACTTTAAAAATGCTGAAAGGAACACAAACAGCATTCAAGAATACTACCACAATATTACTCAGTGAATCCTTGTCAAAAGCCATTTTTGGAGATGTTGATCCTATAAACAAAATTGTAAAACTAAATAATTCTTATTCACTCCAGGTAGCAGGTATATATGCAGATATGCCTAAGAGTACACAGTTCAGCGATGTAAATTTTATAGCACCAATTGATTTGCTCTTTGCCGATGGCCGCAGTATGGATAACTGGTACAGTAGTTCATTTCAGATTTACGCCTTACTTAATTCCAATGGCGATGACAAACAGATCTCTTCAAAAATAAAAGATGTGTTGTTCAAACATTCTAAAGATGCTACGAAACCTATACTTTTTTTGAACCCGATGAGTCAATGGCATTTGTATGAATTTAAAAATGGGAAGACCGTTGCTGGGAGAATGCAATTTGTTTGGCTCTTTGGTATCATCGGTCTGTTTGTTTTACTCCTGGCTTGTATCAATTTTATGAATTTAAGCACAGCACGAAGTGAAAAACGTGCAAAAGAAGTTGGCATTCGTAAAACCATCGGTTCTTCGCGAAGTCAGTTGATAGGCCAATTCTTTAGTGAATCATTTTTAGTAGTTATTACTGCTTATATTTTTTCACTTTTAATTGTTCAACTTGTACTACCCTGGTTCAACGAAGCATCCGGTAAACAAATGAATATTTTATGGACCAACTCCGTATTCTGGTTGTTCGGCCTTAGCTTTTGTTTCTTTACCGGATTGATTGCCGGTAGTTATCCTGCCATCTATTTGTCTTCTTTTAAACCGGTAAAAGTATTGAAAGGAACTTTCCGGGCAGGTCGTTTTGCAGCTATTCCACGCAAGGTGTTGGTGGTGGTTCAATTTTCGGTTTCAGTTACTCTGATTATCGGCACTATTATCGTTTTTCGTCAAATTCAATTTGCTAAAAACCGGCCGATAGGATATGACAGAAATCGTTTGATAACCTTTCCTTTTAATTCATCAGAAATGGAACATTATGATGCGTTCAGAAATGAACTATTGCAAACAAATGGAGTGACTGATATATCCAAATCATCAAGCCCGATGACAGGTATTTGGTCCTCTGCTGATAATTTAGAATGGAAGGGTAAGGATCCCAATCGCCAGGAAATGTTTGGGACTATTTTAATTGATCCGGAATATGAAAAGGTAGTGAACTGGCAAATGAAAGAAGGAAGAAATTTTTCTAAGCAATTTATTACGGATTCTTTCTCTTTTATATTTAATGAAGCAGCTATCAGGCAAATGGGCTTAAAAGATCCAGTGGGTCAAATGATCAAATGGCATGGAAAAAACTGGAAGGTGATAGGAGTGGTGAAAGATATGGTAATGACATCACCGTTTGATGCTGTTGTGCCAACAGTTTTTTTAATTAATGATAAGGAACGTTCATTCAATGTGATTAACTTAAAAATTAATAGTAGTATTTCTGTTTCGGAGGCGTTAAATAAAATAGAAACCGTTTTTAAAAAGTTTAACCCGGGCTCTCCTTTCAATTACAAATTTGCTGACCAGGAATATGCCATAAAATTTACTGGTGAGAAACGAATTGGCAATCTGGCTACCTTCTTTGCTACGTTAGCCATTTTTATTTCCTGTCTCGGATTATTTGGCTTGGCCTCATTTGTAGCTGAACAACGTACCAAAGAAATTGGAGTAAGAAAAGTGCTTGGAGCAAGTATATTCAATCTTTGGCAATTATTATCCAAGGAATTTGTAATACTTGTTTTCATTTCATTCCTTATTGCTACGCCAGTTGCTTACTATTTTATGCATAATTGGTTGCAAAATTATCAATATAGAACAGAATTATCACCCTGGATTTTTGTTGTTGCCGCTGTTGGTGCATTATTGATCACATTATTAACTGTGAGTTTTCAATCAATAAAAGCTGCCATTGCAAATCCAGTGAAATCATTAAGAACAGAATAAAACAAAAGTCATGATAAAAAATTATTTCAAAATGGCGTGGAAAAATATCACAAGGCAAAAAGGATATTATATTCAAAAAACATTTGGAGTTAAGGCTTGCGGTAAAGTTGAGTCCACTAAAAATAAGATTATTAAGTTAATCTAAGCATTACACTGTTTAATTGCGAGACGAGCCCTGTGACTAAATCTGCTTTTGATTATGAAACTTATACTTTTAGCTGTCTTGATTGGCATTTTTTCTACCGGATTGTTTTCTCAAAATTCTTCCCAGACGAGTCTCCTCCCGGCTATTTAAAAATATAATTAAAAGGAAAGCAAGAGAGACTCGTCACTTATGAAATTAAAAAAGCCTTATCAGAGATAAAGCTTCTTACTTGTGCCCCAAATTCGAGAATTATCGAACCAATACAAGGAGGATTTGAGCCTCATATACAGACTAAAGCCGCTTTTGGCGGGAGTTCGGTTACATTGACTGAACAACAAATTAATTATGTCTGGAGGATATGATTAAGATCAGCATTGTTAGTACCTATCTTCTATAGTTTTATTTAAATTAAAACTTATGGGTGCTGGCAATGCAAAACCAAATATGCTCTTTTGGCGAAGAGTTTTTGGAACCTTAATTGATCTGTCTATTGTTTATTGCCTTAGCTTCACTTTTCAATTTCTGATTTATCAATTTGCGTTTATTCGATTCGATTTAATTTTCTCTTTCACATTGATAGCTTACTATCTGTTCAGCTACTTACTTGTAGAAGGCCAAACGATAGCAAAGAGAATTGTGGGAGTAAAAATTACAAGGGGCAGTATTTCTCAGGTAAATCCTTTCAATATTATCCTTAGAGAAATTGTCTTCAAAGGCTTTTTGGGAATAGTAGTTCCATTCTACATAATAATTTCTTTTTCCAAAGTATGGTGTTTTATTGTTCCTTTTTCGCAGATTCTTGTACTGTTTTTTCTTTTGTCAATAATAATTCTTTTAATTTTTAAAAGAACATGGTGGGAGCTGCTCTCCAGGACATTTTTAATAAAGCATCAAGTTCCAAAATCAAAATCATGGAAAGCTTTTGCTTTTACGACGCTGATATTTGCCGTCTCAATTCTAATTAAGGTTTATCCTTTTGAAATTCGGCATAAAGACGTCAGAAATTCTTTTTACCCTGCATATCCAATTACAAAAGAAACAACCAGGTATGCCGAGTTTATAAAATCACACTCTGAGAATCCTGTAGACTATGTATTTGATCTTTTTAAACAAAAAGACATAGTAGTAATATCAGAACGTAACCATCCCGAATGTACTCAGTACGACCTTATAAGTAAGATCATTTCAGACGAGCGGTTCAAGGATGAAGTGGGAAATCTTTTTACGGAGTGTGGCTCTGTAAGTTTTCAAGATACAATTAATACTTACCTGCATGCTACATTCAATTCTGAAGATTCTTTAAATTATGCAACCGCAATCCTTCAAAGAAACAGCAGTGCTATCTGGCCGCTTTGGACAAATACTAATTTATTTGACTTATTCAAGACTGTAAATAAGTTAAACCGCAGTCTTTCTGACAGCGCTAAAATCAATTGGTATTTCACGGATCTTGCTGTTGATTGGCAAACTTCTTCAAAGCAGAAATTCCAGGCTTCCTTCCGCAATCCACTTCGTGATAGCTTAATGGCTGCCCGGATTATTACTCCTTATCAAAATATCATATCAAAACAAAGGAGACATAAAGCATTAGTCATCATGAATACTAGACATGGCTACGGTTTAGTAAAAGAGAACCTTGGAAAATTCTCACAAGAATATAAAGGAACTGCCGCTTATCTTATGCAGTATTTACCTGGCAAGATTGCCAACGTTATGATCAATACAGTGTCTTCTAAGTATTTGTCCATGTCTGTTCCCGTACAAAATGGTAAATGGGAGACTGCTTTTTCACAGGCAGGAAATCCAAGTGCTGGCTTTGACTTTAACGGTAGCCCCTTTGGTGATGATAATTTTGACGCCCATCTATGGAATGCCCGTGGTATAAAATATAAAGACATGTTTACTGGTTTTATTTTTTATAAGCCACTTGAGGAACATTTTAGTAGTTGGGGCTTTCCTAAAGAATACGACAACTTTGAAGACACTATTCTTAAAAGAGCATCCTATGTAGATGAAGCTCATGTCGCAGTCTTTAAAGAAGAAATTAATTCCTATAAAGAAAACCCTCGTAATCCTGTTTATACCACTAAGACGGACTATTTTTCATTATACAATAAGATTAATACAATTATGGTTCCCTTGTTTCTTCTGATACCATTTTTGACCAGCCTGTTATTTCTTCTATTTACAAAATCATCCTCCAAAAATTTAAAAGAAAAAAATCAAACGCAAGAACAACTAGTTGCTTAATTACATCAGTGTTTGAAAAATTCTTCCCAGACGAGTCTCTTCCCGACCTATGTAAAAATATAATTAAAAGGAAAGCAGGAGGGACTCGTCGCTTATGAATTAAATTAAAAAAGCTTTATCAGAGATAAAGCTTTTTACTTGTGCCCGAGACTGGATTGGAACCTCTCACGCATTAATTTGTTAAACAGCGTTTTATAAGACTATTAATATTTCTAGTAACAATACAGTAACAGAAGTTGCGAAATAAGGGAACAAAGAGATAAAATAGCTGCATCAATTAAATCAGAGGTAGAAGAAAACAAAGGATGACCTAATAAAAAATGCCTCCTGTGGAAACAGGAGGTAAACGAAAACTATCTGTTTGAGAAAGCTTTTTAAGTCTGAGATATGGTTTTGTTTCAAATAAAACCAAGGCTTACCGTTTAAGATGAGCCTAAGTTTTTTTCATAGAAATAAAGCTTAATGGTTGGCTTCGATTAGGGACCCGGCTTATCACTCAAAATAAGTCTTACTAATAGCTATTACGGCTGAACAGATCTTATCCTCTGCTCTTTTAATTAATTTTATAAGAAAAATTGTTCGTCACGGGCGACATGAAGTCTCAACCAGTTTAGTTATTCGTTTTTGTGAAGTTGTATTTTAATCCAAACATCCATCCACTTCCATTCGATCAAAATTGTTTTTATCAAGTGTATTTAAAAAATAAGAGCTAGCATCAAATTGAATTCCGTTAACATAAGTTTTTACAACTCCATATCCACCAAATCCATTAGCACCACGGCCATCTACTGAACCAGATCCATAATTATATTGAGAGGCTTCATATCCTGGCTGTATGTTAATTGTACCGGCTACAATTCCGCGATAGACCTGGAAGAAGCTTTACAACAAACATTCAAGAGCCAGCCAATAGATTGGGTGATCGGGAATAAAACAATTACATTCATCAGAAAACCGACACAGGCTACAGATACTGACGGGAGCAATCCCGGATTTATTTTTAAAAAAATTTGAGATTTAATATTGGAATAGGCCTGTGCTAGAATTTTCTCCAATTCGTTTTCCTTAATGTCGGTCAAATCCTCGTAAGCTTCAAGTTGCTGAATGACCAGGTTGCTAAGAAGCTCTTTTTTCCCTTCGATTTCAAACTGCTTCAATAAAAACGTCACTTCTTTCGGAGAACATTGATTTCTAAGATATTTTTTGAATAATTCCTGCATTCAATTAAGTTTTCAAAAAAGCGATATAGTGCTAATACGATTAAAAAAGTTTTATCCTCTGCTCATCTTTGATTTAATAGCAGGAGAGAAAAAACAAATGCGAATGATAGTTTAATCCATATGTTCAAACAAATATTTCCGAATAGTTTTAGTAGCTTTTACAATATGATCACTTATGGTTGAAACAGAGAGACCTAACTCGCGGCTGACTTCGGCATAACTTTTTCCTTCCAGTTTACAAAGCCGAAACACTTGTTGCCGCTGTGGTGAAAGTGAATTAATTGCCTTATGAATTACTGCATTATTTTCTTTTCTCAACAGCAATTCTTCAATATGATCGTAATGCTCAGCTGCAATTAAAAGTACGCAAGACTGCATTTTTTTGTTTCGTGAAGCATTGCGAAAAAAATCATAGACTTTGTTTTCAGCAATTCGATAAAGATAAGATCGAAAAGATCTTTCGGGGTCAATACCTGTACGATTATTCCAGACTTTTATAAATACCTCCTGCAATATTTCTTGTGCAATCGATTCGGACTTCACCATTTTATATATGTTGCCAAAAAGACGGGGGCTGTATAATTTGTAAATTTTTTCAAAAGCAGCCTCATGACCCTGCCTTAGGAGTAAGAGCAATTCCTTTTCATCGGTAAATAAATGCTTCTGCATAAAAGTGTAGTTGGAGTTTTAACAAGAGTAATCAGATACTTAAATCACAATAACCAGCCACATCAATTATCTAAGACTAAAATTAGAAGCAATTTTTCCTGGCAATTGAAGTGTTATACCAATCATAAAAAACAATGGACAAATTCAATCTTTGAATAGATTAAATATGTGTTGCTTTTTTTGAAGTAGCCTACCGATTCATCCGGTAAAAATTTGATCCTACAAAATAAAATACCTCCTGTGGACACAGGAGGTAAACCAAAACTAACTGCTTATGAGAAAATTATTTAATCAAAAAATGTTATTTGCATAACAGGATGTAAAATTAAACCCATATTGCACGTGACTATCGGAGAATTGTACGAAGAGGGAAAAATAAAGGACGAACAAAGAAAACCTCCTGTAGAAACAGGAGGCATAACCAAAACTAACTGCTTATGAGAAAACCAACTAATGCGAAAAAATTTACACAGCACTGCTTTTCTGTACAAAATAATTTATAGGAATGGTGACTTCCTCATAGAAATTACCGCTACGTTTAATTACTAATGATTTCTCAATTGTATTCTTGAATCTACTTATTGACGATTGCTGAGATGCTTTATATATTTTCCCTTCAATGATCAAATAATCATTCATTGTGTAGGTATGATTAAATCCCATCTCTTGAAGTAATTTACCTTCCTGGTCCCATGCCACTTCAGCAACAAATTGAAATTCTGGGTTGATTTCTTTAACTGCTTTTATAGCTGCCGACCAAAAAGGTTTGCATTGTATGTTCCATGTTCGTTCAAATACTCCAGGAAGGATCAGCATTGGCAGATCACAATGAACTGCATCGCACTGTCCGGATATTTTTATAAGCTCACCGATCATAGCTTTTTGTAAGGAAATATTTCCATAATTAAGTTGAGCTGCTCGTGATTGCTGATCGGAAAAAGGATCATTGGCATAAGCAAGAGTAAGTTCACCGGATTCATTCCTGACCTTAAAGTAGCGAGAAGGTTCATTTAAAAAATTGTCTTCGCTCCCTTGTACATAATAGTCAGGAAAATCATTTACCCAATCATGATCTATTGCTGTATGATTGGCAACAAAGTCAAGCATCAATTTTAATCCACGATCCTGTAATCTTTTTCTGAATCTGAAAAGTGCAAGGTTGCCACCCAAATGATTATCTACACGGTAATCCCTTATCAGCAGATCTGAGGTTTTTTCATCCATGCTATTCTGCCAAATACCCTTCAACCAAATCCATTCAAACCCCGATTCGGAAAGTTTATCAAAATCAGAATCTGGAATATTATCGAGGGTTTTAGGATGCCCTGTATTTTCCGCCAGTTTTTTCAACCAGCTCCTTGCATTAATCTGGTAAAGTGAAGGACACACAAGTAGTGCCATGGAGTTCAATTAATGGTTTTGTTTCAAATAGAACCAAGGCTTATCGTTTAAGATAAGCCTTGGTTCGTTTCATAGAAATAAAGCTTAATGGTTGCGCTTCGATTAGGGACCCGGCTTATCACTCAAAATAAGTCCTACTAATAGCTATTACGGCTGAACAGATTTTATCCTCTGCTCTTTTAATTAATTTTACAAGAAAATGGTTCGTCACGGACGACATGAAGTCTCAACCAGTTTAGTTATTCGTTTTCGTAAAGTTGTATTTTAGTCCAAACATCCATCCACTTCCATTCGATCGAAATTGTTTTTAGCAAGTGTATTTAACTAGTTCCTCCTGACTTTCATAAGTCGAGGCTTGTGATATCTCAAATGTCAAATTTTATATCCTCTTCTATTGTTGTAGTGAATTTCGTTTGCAATTGTTAGTCGGCTGTTATCATTTGTAGTAAATAAGTTGTGTGCCTGAGACCAGCATCGAACCAAACCTGGGCTATCTATAATTTATAGGCAGTGTAAGTTCCTTTATCATCAATGTTTCCCTCATAAATTATTTTGCCCAATTTATCAATCAAATATGTTCTTGGAATAGGAAGTGTCTCTCCAAATGAATTATTAAGATCTTGCCGGCATAAAATTAAGCTGATTATCAATAGAAAATTATGCCAGCAGTAGCGTATATTTATGAGTTGGCAGCAATGTTTGGTAACAGCACAATTAGCAAAGAGACATGGTTATTAAAAAGATATTTCTTCTACTGGCATTGTTCTTATTCATAGTCAAACAAGATTCCTTTGGGCAGACAAATTCTTTTGATAAAAACGACAAAGAATTATCTTCTCTTTATTCAAAAATATTTCCGTTCTATTATGGCAACCACGATTCTTTAAATTATTACAGCGATCTTTTTTCTACAAAATTGGCGACATTTATTAAAACAAATCCGAGAACACTTAATTACAAATTCAAATCACTTGTAGATAGTAATGCATGCCATATTGTAACATCAAAAGATGGGCTTTTAAGAATATACAGTTGGGATACATGGTTAGGCGGGACAATGCATGACTTCAACAATATTTTCCAATTTAAGTCAGGTAACAAAATTTATTCAACAGATTTAGATAAAAATGAAGAAGACTTTGGTACCTACTTTACCAGCATCTTCACTCTTAAAACAAACTTAAAGACTTATTATCTGGCAGTTAGCGGCGGCAGTGAATCTACAAAGGATGCGTACGAAATAATCAGTGTTTATTCAATTTCTAATGACACATTAGATGACAATGTGAAGTTGATTAAAACAGGAAGTGGACTGAATAACTCGATTAGTTTTGAGTATGATTTTTTTAGCGTTGTTGACAGACCTGAAAGACCAATCCAATTAATCAAGTATGACACTGATAAAAAGATAATCTATATTCCAATTGTTCTTGAAAATGGAAAAGTTACAGACCGCTACATCCTTTATAAATTTAACGGACAATATTTCGATAAAGTAAAGACGCCGAAACAACATTAACACATGCTGCCAACAAACGCATTTGTGCTATTGGGGCTGACGAATAGCGTCTCTCATCGTTCGGTTCGCTGCTCAGCTTTTTGTCCGGGTTTAACAATTACTATTTAGCTTTTGAATAAAATTTCTACTTTAGTTCTTCGTTCGGCAACCGTCGCCTGGGGCGACGAATGGATGAAGCCCCCAACAGCACAAATGCCTGAACGTTGTGCGTCACTTTAGGCAACCCTCTATAATCAACATTATTAAATAAATATGATTGAAAAGAACTCAATACGACCCACAAGTGTGTTCTTGACTGTCGCTTTTTTTCTTTCAAGTTGCGAAGGTTT
>DASTZB010000575.1:0-6403 GCA_035764525.1 Chitinophagaceae bacterium
AACAAGCCTCTTCTCTTGCCAAAGACAGGATTATTGAACATGCAAATGAAGTGGTTGAATTAAACCCCGATATTATTATTGCTTCATGGTGCGGAAAAAAATTTAAAAAAGAACAATTAGTCAACAGGATGAATTGGAAGCAGGTTAATGCCGTAAAAAATGATTTTGTATTTGAGATTAACTCGTCAATAATTTTGCAGCCGGGCCCGGCTGCCGTCACAGAAGGCATAAAAAAATTTGTGGAAATTATCAGCAAGTGGCATTCGTTTCAAAAAACCTGGTCGACCGTGAATAAATGAAGCTGGAAACCTTTTCGAAATAAACGAACACCCTGTAGTTTGCTCACGATTTCACTTTTAGAGAATTTATTAATGCATCAAGTCTTACAAATGCCGAACCCCAGCCATTGTAGAAGCCCATTTTCTCTTGTTGTTTGCAGTATTCTTCAGTTGGATGAATAACACTAAAAGTAAAATTAGTTTTATCACCGTCTTCATCAAACAGAACAACTATTTCTACTCCCATTGTCATCGGTTTGAAATCTGCAGTTGTATAGATCCTTTTGAACTCAACTATTTCCAGATATTTGCCTTCTGAAATAAACTCGTTACCGTCAGGCATGGGCATGGTATATTTCCATTTACCACCGACTTTGAAGTCATGCTCAATCACTTTAATTTTCATGCCACCGGGTGCCCACCATTGGACAATATGATCAGGATGCGTCCACGCTTCCCAAACTAATTTAACAGGAGCATCAAAAGTTTTTTTTATGGTCAAGGTGCGATTCTTTGGATCGTTTGTATCTTTCATTTTTTTCTAATTTTATTTTTGGATTGTAGTTTATTTACATATGACTCGAAGGAATCAATTTTGTCCTTCCATTGTTTTTGCAGATGCTCCATCCACATAAATGCAGGAATAAGACTGCTGGACTGTATTTTACAATACCGTTCCCTTCCTCTTTTTTCTATTTCAACGATCCCGCATTCAATCAAAATCTTTATATGTTGGGAAATCGCAGGTCTGCTAACGTCGAATTTTTCGGCGATCGAATTAAGGTTCATTGGATCGTTTGAAACAAGTTGTATGATCTGTCGCCTGGTTGGATCAGCAATCGCTTGAAATACGTCTCGTCGTGTTTCTAAAGCCATAAATGCGTAAGTGTTTGCTTACGTAAAAATATATGTAAGTATTTACTTACCCAAATTTTTCTTTTTTATTAATACATTTTATTTGAATCTGTGCTTTATCTGGATAAAAACAAGGTATAGAACTGAAACCCAGATAACAATGATGATGATAGCAAATACCCAGTTGTTTTTTTTATATCGTTCCGGGTTGCCCTTTAACTTTTCTCTTGCTTCATTCAATACGATAGCGGGAATCAACTTAATTGATAGAGCTATCAGGGCCGGAACAATTATTAAATCGTCCAATAAGCCTAATACAGGAATGAAGTCAGGTATCAAATCAATAGGGCTTAGCAAATAGCCTACAGTCATTCCAATTAGGATTTTTGCTGAAGATGGAGTTCTCTTGTCTTTATATGCAATCATTAAAACCTGCGCTTCAGATTTAAGTTGCCTTGCTCTTTGCTTTAATTTTGTCAGTAAACTCATGATCTATATTTTAGAAATATAGTAAGATCTAACTGTCCCTGATACAATAACCAAGACTTTATTGTTAACGCTACCTTGCTGGAGAATAACATGCTTTGCCGGATAAGTGACCTCACTTGTGTTTAATCTGGGAATTTTTGAGAGGGCATATCGTAAAAGCAAAAGATCTTTATTACTAAAAGTGCAATACAAAAAAGTGTGATTGCAATAGAATAAGGTGAAGGGAGCATTTGAATACATTGCAGTCAAATTCAATGGACGAGATTGATCTTTCTGAAGCCGGATTAATTGACAATACGCAAAGAAAGATTTGGAGGCTAACTAACTAATGAATGGCTGAAAAAACAACTTGATACAGGATAAACTCATTTGATCAAACTATTACCTGGAATACGTAAGCTTTACGTTCCTGGTGTAGATCACATTATAAGAAAGTGTACCTTTCAACTTCAGGCTCGACTGCGTCAATTCTTCAATCTGGTAAGTTGGGCCTGCAAATTGCAGCTTGGTTTGATTGTCCATAAAGCTCCATGACAGGGTCATCGTTTGAGGATTGCTGCTTATACATTTGGTAAGTCCTTCGTCTTTGATCACGTTACCGCCAACCTGGAAAGTATAAATATTATCTTTTTCGCAGTCGGCAAGGATGGCGAATGTATTTTCTTCGTAGGTTCCATCCTTGTCATAGTCGGTTGTGTATGCTGATAATTTCCATGAGCCTGTGGTAAGGGCCTGTTCCCTGGCAGGATCATTTCCACCATCATTTTTGGAACATGAAAACAGAACGGTGGTGGCCGCAGAAATTAAAAGAATGTATTTCATAACCGGTTTATAATTATTCAAAAAATAATTCCAATCGCCATAGGATTATTGCGTTGTCATAAATTTACGCAATAAAAATTGGCAGTCAATACCCGGAAAGTGGTAGTTGGGATTGACGTAGTTTGGGATGCGGCGTAATCGGAATAACCCATAGAAGTCCAAGAAAAGAACAAAAAGATCTCATATCTCCAAGGTGTGTTAACTGAGGGCCTCCGTTTACCTGGACAAGATATACTCTTCAATTTTCTTCAGTCTTAAGAAAAAATTGTTCGACACTATGAAAGTTGTTTCTAACATATTAAAGTTGATGTGCCGACTCGGTCGGAGAGATGGGTAACGCTGGTCAGCTTTTTGTCCCAGCTTGACATTTACTATTGAGCAACAGAATAAAATTTTATCTTTAGTAACAACCTTCGGCAGCCGTCACCGGGGCGACCAATGGATGAAGTCCCCAACAGCACAAATGAGTGCCCGTTGCCCTGTAACTACTAAACAAATAAAATCATGGGCACTAGAAGAGATTTTGTAAAAACTGGGCTGATAGCGGGCGGAGGACTTGTTTTATCTTTTACTCTTCCGGACTTTTTAACTAAAGTGAGCGGGCAATTATACAGCAAACCGTTTAGCCCTAATGCTTTTCTGCGCATTTCAGAAGACAACCAAATCGCTGTCATTCTTTCTAAAGTGGAAATGGGCCAGGGTGTTTGGACTACTTTGCCTATGTTGATTGCCGAAGAACTCGATTGCAATTTGAGTCAGATAAAAGTGGAGCACAGTCCCGCCGGCAAAGAATATTTTCACACCTTCATTCCTGGCCAGGTAACAGTTGGTTCATCTTCCACTATTTCTGAATTTGACCGCTACCGGATGGCAGGTGCCACGGCACGGGAGATGCTGGTGCAGGCGGCAGCTAACAAGCTAGGTGTGTCGGCTAGCCTGTGCCGGACCGAAAACGGACATGTGATTTGCGGCAACCACCTACTTTCGTATGGAGAGGTGTGCAACGATGCCGCCAAGCTTTCGGTTCCTGAAGTAAAGTTGCGGCAGCCAAAAGAGTGGAAGCTCATAGGCAAATCGCAAAAACGCCTCGATGCTGCCGATAAAATAAATGGGAAGGCAGTGTATGGAATAGATACTTCTGGTGAAGACTTGTTAACCGCCTTGCTTCTTCGTCCGCCAGTATTTGGTTCGAAAGTGAAATCGTTCGATGCGACAAAAGCCAAAGCAATAAAAGGAGTAATGGAGATCGTTCAGATTCCAAATAGTGTTGCCGTTTTGGCTGATAACTTCTGGTCGGCAAAGTTGGGCAGGGATGCCTTAACTGTTAATTGGGAATATCCTGCTGACTGGCTGAAAGACAGTCAGCAACAAAGACAGAATTACCAAAAGCTTGCACATACAAAGGGTGAAGCCACTCAGCAGAAAGGCGATGTATCATCCGGGTTTTCAAAGGCTGCTAAAACTATCGACGCCGAATACTGGCTGCCTTACCTGGCGCATGCACCTATGGAGCCACTGAATTGCACTGTAAAAATCCATCATGATGGATGCGACATCTGGACTGGCACGCAAATGCCTATGGTGGAACAGGCAGCTGCAGCAAAAGTGTTAAACCTGCAGCCGGAACAAGTTAAAATTCATACTCCTTACTTGGGTGGTGGTTTTGGAAGACGGGGTTCACTTAACGCAGACTGGGTGGTGGAGGCGGTTCAGGTAGCTAAGGCAAGCGGTAAATTTATCAAGTTGGTTTGGACAAGGGAAGATGATATAAGAGGCGGTTTTTACCGGCCTGCCTATTTGCATGCAGTTAAAGTGGGCCTCAATGCAGAAGGCTTGCCGGTAGTATGGCAGCACCGTGTGGTAGGCCAGGGTGTTTTTAAAAATACTTTTGTCATTCCCGATCCCAAAGCCATTGACTTTAGCTCGGTGGAAGGCGTAAAGGATTCTCCTTATCTCGAACATGTGCCCGACCACTCTGTAGAACTTCACACGACCACATTGAACGTTCCGGTCTTACCCTGGCGTTCGGTAGGAAAGTCGCATACCTGCTTTGTAATGGAATCCATGATTGACGAACTGGCGACTCTGGCAAAAAAGGACTCAGTAGAATACCGCCGGATCTTACTACAGCATAAGCCTCGTTATTTGTCAGTACTGAATTTGGTAGCCCAAAAAGCGGATTGGGGAAAGCCCCTGCTTGCTGGCACAGGTCGCGGTGTGGCGGTTTATGAAGGCAATGGTAGCTATGTGGCATATGTGGTGGAAGCTTCTTTTTCCAAAAAGAAATTAAAAGTGCACCAGGTTTGGTGTGCTTTTGACTGTGGCCTTGCAGTAAATCCTGATGGAGTTCGGGCACAAATTGAAAGTAGTATTGTGTTTGGTCTTAGTGCCGCCTTATATGGAGAAATCACCTTCAAAAACGGACAGGTGCAGCAAAGCAACTTCCATGACTACCCAGTACTGAGGATGACCGAAATGCCCTTGATTGACATTTACATTCTGACCGGCGACGGAAAATTAGGAGGTGCTGGCGAGCCTGGTGTGCCCCCAATTGCGCCGGCATTGACCAATGCTATCTTTAATGCAACCGGAAAAAGAATTAGAAACCTTCCGATAAGGATAGAAGATTTGGGTTGAAACAGACAAAACTTACGACAATAAAATTATCAATGCCTATACAGTTAGGCAAACGACTATGGTTTTGAGAACTCCTTGCTATAACCGTAGTCAACATTGCTTCAATTTCCTCCGGTGTCAAACCCACGCCAATAATTTTTCACTCTTTGTCAAGTAAAAAGTTAGCGGGAATAGCTTCGATAGCATAATATCTTTCCATCCCACCTTCGAATGCATCGGGGGCAATGCCTTGCATCCAATTAAGCTGATCTTTTTCGATGGCTTGCCTCCACTTTTGTTTGTCCCTATCAAAGGAGACACCTACCATTTCAAAATCTTTGTCTTTGTATTTTTTGTAAAGAACGTTTAAGTCAGGATGCCCAACATACAATTAAAATATATTTTTCCCTTAAATTGTTTTGTGTCTAATTCATGGTCGTTACTGTCTCTCAAGATGAAATTCTGAAAAGCTCCGCCAATAGCACTGTCCTATGATTTGTCCGATTGATTGAGTAAATTTTTAATGCTTTTTGTTTCAAAGGATTTATCTAAGGATGTAATTTAATATCAATCTTATCCAGGTAGGGTTTCAATAAATCTCGATTCTTAAAAGCTTTCATTCTATTAACCGTTCTTCCAGGCTTTCTGTATTTAACTTCAGCGTAAAAAGAATGTATTTGATGAAGGTCATAAATAAAATCATCGTCCTCTATGATTGATTGCTTGGCGCAAACGTCCATCAGCTTTGCGATGGGCTGGACTTCAGTGGTTAGTCAGCCGATACAAAAGCTGAGTAGAATTGTTTACAATGAAAATAAGAACTAAAGCTCAATTTATAACGTCCTGGTGATAGCTCATGCTGATTAGCGGTTAGTTGCCGATTGCTCTTCCCTCTGCCAGCCTATTACAAAACTGTTGTTGTGAATTCGTTCTGTTCTTTGAAGAATTCTATTATTCCAGATAGCCTTTTGTTAGAAATACTGAATTTGAATAAATCCATTTTCTCAATCCGTCCGTCTCGCATTAAAAGAACTAAGTACGAGTTGCTGAAACGTCCTTCCACTCTTGTTAGAATACAAGTCTCTGCTATTTCATTCCAATAAAATTTGTTTTTTCTTGCCTCGATACACTGACTACTGAGGCGAATATGGTAAATGTATTTTGGGTTTAAAAACGAATGCCAGATGAGCAAATACAGAATAAAAGAAATAAATAAAATACCTGTTACTGGGACAGGTATCGGTAAAGTTCCGCTGCGAAGAACATTGAATAGCGGAATGTAAAACACCAATGCAAAAAGAAGGAAAGAAACAGCAATCAGTTTCGTAAAAAGCGATGGACGT
>DASTZB010000576.1:0-8535 GCA_035764525.1 Chitinophagaceae bacterium
TGAAGCATTGGGAGTAAAGGGGTGGGAGGCAATGGAAAAAACGGTCCGGTATATCGGCGATGAACATTTTAAAATTGCCGATGCCAAAAGAGGGGATATTGGAAATACATCAGATCAATACGCAAAAGCTTTTTTTGAAACTCTTCCGTTTGATTCAATAACCGTGGCACCATACATGGGAGAAGACAGTGTGAAACCGTTTTTACAATACGAAGGTAAATGGGCAATTGTATTGGGCCTGACTTCAAATAAAGGAGCCAATGACTTCGAGTTCAAAAAAATGGCACGGGAAGATACCAGACATGGTGTTGATGAATTTCTTTATGAAAAAGTATTAAAGACGGCTTCAAATTGGGGCACATTTGAGAACCTGATGTTTGTTGTAGGTGCTACACAGGATGATGAGTTTGCTGATATAAGGAAATTAACTCCACATCATTTTTATCTTGTTCCGGGTGTCGGTGCGCAAGGCGGAAGCTTAAAAGAAATTTCAAAAAAAGCAATGATAAGAGACTGCGGCTTGTTGGTAAATGTAAGTCGTGCCATTATTTATGCGAGTGAAAAAGAAGATTATGCCGAGGAAGCAAAAGCAATCGCTCAGCAGTATCAGCAAGAAATGAATGAGTATTTGCCTGAAAAAAATATTTTTCAGCTGGGCTGTGTTTATGAAACATTTAATACAGCGGGTGGCCTGATCGCAATAATGGACTTTACAGAAGAAACAACACCGAGGATAGGAACCGTTTTAGAAAGTATGTCCGGTCATAAATGGAAGATAATTGGAATTGATATGCCAAAGCCAATTGGGATGACAAATTTTAGATTTAAACCTCGTTTCAGTGATTTTATTTATGGTTGCCTGTTACAACCAATAAGCCATTCTGAAGTTCTTAAAGACAATGAAACACTTCAGATACTATAATTGATTTTACTTAAAAATATATTTCCCTTTGCCGGCCCACCATGGATAATATTTCATGATCAACCGGCCGGTAATAACGGCGCTATCTGTTCTTACGAAATTTTCTACTTCTGTTGAATCGGCACAGTTCATAATAAAAATTCCTCGAAGATCATCCTCAATCCCGATAGGCCCCGCCATTATTAATTTTCCTTCTTTACCAAGACGATTAATATTTGCCATATGGGCCGTCTGAATTTTTTCGGCACTAATGCTATCCTGGTTACGATTTGGCCCTTTTTTTAATAGTACCAACCAATAACGTTTCATTTCACCAGAATAGACTGAAGTGTCTTTATCTAAATCATATTTTTCCGGCAATGCTGTTGAAATTTCAGTTTTTTTATGATCATTGCTGCACGACAATGCGATGGAGCAGATAAACATAACAAGTAATAAGGTCTTCATGTAAGTATTTTTCTCAAGATATGAATTTGTGTTTTCAAAACATGGTAAATAGTTAACAGGAAGTACAAGTGTGTGACACAACAAATGTTGAATAGAGAAGTAAAAGCTGGTAACAAAATCGGAATACCAAACTACAAACTTTCCAATACCTTTGCGACAAATCTGAAATCTGCATTCTTAAATCTTAAATCGAACTATGGCTGCCCGTACTGATGTTTTTCAAAGCCCGGATTATTATTTGCTTGATGAATTACTGACTGAAGAACAAAAATTGATTCGTGAATCGGTAAGAAATTATGTGAAGAAAGAAATTTCTCCCATCATTGAAGATTATGCACAACGGGCAGAGTTTCCGCAGCAAATTGTTAAACAGTTAGGTGATCTTGGTTGTTTCGGACCGACAGTTCCGGTGGAATACGGCGGTGGAGGATTGGATTATATTTCTTACGGATTGATGATGCAGGAGCTCGAACGTGGTGATAGTGGTGTTCGTTCTACGGCTTCAGTACAAGGTTCGTTGGTTATGTTTCCAATCTATGCTTATGGAAGTGAAGCGCAGCGAAAAAAGTTTTTACCAAAACTTGCAAGTGGTGAATGGCTTGGTTGTTTTGGATTGACAGAACCGAATCATGGAAGTGATCCGAGCAGCATGTTGACAAATTTTAAAGATGCCGGTGATCATGTAATATTAAATGGTGCAAAGATGTGGATCAGTAATGCGCCATTTTCACAAGTTGCTGTTGTGTGGGCAAAGAATGAAGAAGGTGACATACAAGGATTGATCGTTGAAAGAGGAATGGAAGGGTTTACGACGCCAACAACGCATGGCAAATGGAGTTTGAGGGCGTCATCAACGGGTGAATTGGTTTTTGATAACGTAAAAGTGCCGAAAGAAAATATTTTTCCAAATGTAAAAGGATTGAAAGGTCCGTTGGGTTGTTTAACAAAAGCACGATATGGAATTGCATGGGGGACTATTGGCGCCGCAATGGATTGTTATGATACGGCGCTGCGTTATTCAAAAGAAAGAGAACAGTTCGGAAAACCGATCGGCGGTTTTCAATTGCAGCAAAAGAAATTAGCGGAGATGATCACTGAAATTACAAAAGCACAATTATTAAATTGGCGATTGGGCATATTGATGAGTGAAGGTCGTGCAACGCCACAGCAGGTAAGTATGGCAAAAAGAAATGCATGTGAAGTGGCAACAAATATTTGTCGTGATGCAAGACAGATGCTTGGGGGCATGGGTATTACCGGCGAATATCCTGTAATGCGGCACATGATGAACCTTGAAAGTGTAATTACTTATGAAGGCACACATGATATTCATTTGTTAATAACAGGAATGGATGTGACGGGGTTGAATGCTTTTAAATAAAACGCCCAGTCCCCCTAAAGGGGAGATTTAGACTGAGACATCTTTAAGTGAAAATATTAGTTCTTTGTTTGAGTTATTCATCGTGTTACCAACCTGAGTTCCCTGATCTGACTTTCGTTGCGTCGCACACTTGTACTATATTAATTCTATTCATCAATAATAACAACTCTTCATTATTGTCGGAGAGTTCATAAACACCCCTTTAGGGGTTGGGGGTATGAAAATATTTCTAATAGGCTTTATGGGCTCTGGTAAAAGTTACTGGGGCAGAAAACTGAGTGAAAAACTCAGGCTCCCTTTTTTTGATCTTGATGAACAGATCGAATCAAATGAAGGAAAAAAGATCACCCAGATATTTGCTGAGGAAGGAGAGGAGTATTTCAGGTTACTTGAAAAAGATACACTTCATATCATTGCTGAAAGTCATGATTCATTTATAATGGCTACCGGCGGCGGCACTCCTTGTTATTTTAATAATATTGAATTCATGAATAAAACCGGTACGGCGGTTTGGATAAATACTCCAATTGATCTCCTTCACGAAAGATTGTTAAAAGATAAAACTGATCGTCCGCTCATCAAAAATTTAGATGATGCCCAGCTAAGAGGTTTTATCATCAAGAAATTTTCTGATCGAAAAATATATTATGAACAGGCGGAGATGGTAGTAGAAGAAGATGAAAAAAGTATTGAAAAGATCGTAGAAAAATTATTTCATGCATAAAAAATTTATTGCCACCGGTGCATTGCTGGGGGCTATTGCAGTGGCGCTTGGTGCTTTTGGCGCACATGGCTTAAAAAAAATTGTTCCGGCAGAAACCGTACAAACATTTCAAACGGGAGTTCAATATCAAATGTATCATGCTCTTGCTTTATTGTTAACAGGATTGCTGTATGAAAAGTGCTATCAAAAATTCGCCCGGATAGCGGGCATATTATTTATGATCGGGATAATTCTTTTTTCGGGATCGTTATATTTACTTACTGCTGGCAAAGCTGCTGAAACCTTTTCTCTTGATAAAGCAGGTATTATCACTCCATTTGGTGGAGTTGCTTTCATAGCTGGCTGGTTATTTTTATTTCTTGCAGCTATGAAAAAAAGTGAAAGATCATAACGGCAGTTCAAGTTTTGTTTCGGTGCCATTATTCATAGAAATAGCATAGCTGCCTCCGATTCCTTTCATTCTTTTTTCGATATTCTTAAGCCCGTTTCCAAAGCGCCGGATTTTTTCCTGGTCAATTCCCACACCATTATCAGCGATCTTTATTTTGAGATGATGATTTGCCTCGATATTAATTCTAACGCGGCTGGCCATTGAATGTTTTAATACATTGTTCAAAGTTTCTTTTACACACAAAAAAACATTTCTTCTTTTGTCGCCGCTTATTTCATGAAAGGGAATGTTTTCCGGCATATGAACCTTACATTCTATCGGCGTGCCATCAAAAAACTCATAGGTGTAGGCCCTGATGTAGGAAATGAGACTATCAAGGCTATCATTGCTGCTATTCATACTCCAAACGATCGCATTCATTTTATTCAACACTTCATTTGCAGAGTTGGAGATTTTTTCAATTTCAACGGGGACGTTTTCTTTCATTTTATTTTTAGCGATCTCGCTCATCAAGCGAATCGTTGTCATTCCAGAACCTAATTCATCATGGATGTCAGCTGATATTCTTTCTCTTTCTTCCTGGTGAGCCTGCATTACTGCTACTTGCTTTTCCAGTTCCTTTCTTTCATTTTCCATTTTCAATCTTTCCCTTTCTGTAGTTTGTTCTATCAGTTGGGTTCTGTTTTTATAAGTAAGCCCCATCAGGAAAAAAACAAGCTCGATCAGGAGTCCAAGCTCATAAAGTATCAATGAGCTATTAAGTATGCCCGGTAAATGCAATTTATTACCTCCTAATATTGATATCAGTGACAAAGATGAAAAGATCAAAAAAAGAAGATTCCCCCAGAATAAATAACGTAATAATTTATATCGCCAGTTTTTTACAGCATAAACAAGGAACACTATGATCATTATCACCAATACATTCTTTGTAACTAAATTTTCAAGAACGTTTTCCCAATAATAGTCGATCGAACTATAATGAATGTAGGTATACAGAAACAGAACTGCTGATAAAAAAATGATACCACTGACATAAAGCTTGTGAAGAAATGGGAAATTTTTTCTTGTTACCAGGAATCGTATCATAAAAGCCATAAAGAAACAAATACCAATGCCCTGGAGTACGAAATCCATATATGACTCAAAGAAAAAATTACTTTCATTGGATCGGTTATAATAGAATTGTTTAGTGAAAAGCATCATTCCAAGAAAAAAGGCATACGCAGCATAATGGAGGAATTCCCTATTGCTTCCCTGTAAAAAATTAGAAAGTGAAAAAAGGATCATCATCAATAACAAGCCGCAAAATACATAAGTGAAAAGCCTTATGTCAGCGTGTTCCATTTGTAGTTTTACAGTGAATGTTTCTATATAATTTCGATCGAATATATTGGGATAGAATGAACTTGTATATGTTCTTAAAGGATGGCACTCGGCCAAAATGGTAACCGTATCATGCGGTAAAACGGTGAATAATCTGTAAGAAATACTATCCTGGACAAGCGGAGCGATCACAGGCAAAGCTGTGGCTTTGTTATTTTCGATCTTATATAGAATAACATTTTCAAAAAACAGATCAGGAAAAAAATAAAGACTGTCTGGCGTATCCGTGTTGTTTGCTACTGAAAAACGGGCAAGAAGCTTTTTGGAGACATTTTGAGCTTTTACATGGGTAATTTTTAGAGGTTCCCCGGACATGATATCTGCATTGTATCCAGTTTCAACGTTAAAATTCTTTGGAACAAAACCTGCGGGAATTCTTTTTAAGTAATATTTTTCAGAGTTCTTGCTGAGAATTATTAAAGTATCAGGGTACTGGCAAAATGAGGTTTTGGCAGCAATTAAAAAAACAAAAACAAAGAGGCAACTCTCTGATAAATGTCTGAATTGAGGAGTTAGGTTTTGGTGAAATTTCATTCTGATCCCAGATACAGACCAAATATAATCAATGCCTTTTTCAGATTCCGTTTTTTAGCACATTAGTTTCTGGTCATGATCCCAGGGATTTTACAATAAAATTGTGGAGATGTTGAAAACCTGAGTTATCCATTGTAGATGCCTTCTTATTATCTTTGTTTTTATGGCCAATAAGCTGAAAGGCAGTTCCACAAAAAAAAATCCTGTGGAAAAACCCGGAAAAACCAAGTCAGGAAAACTGACACCAGAGAAAGAAGAAAAAATAAATCTGAAAGACCTTGCCAGGGATGAAAGGACCTGGAAGATCATCGGGTTCATATTTCTTTTCTTTTCTTTCTTCCTGCTCATCTCATTCATTTCTTATTTTTTTACCTGGCGAAATGATCAAAGCGAAATAAAGAACGGACTTTCTTTATTTGATCAGAAAGCAAATATTCAGAACCTGCTTGGTGTATTAGGAGCTTTTATATCCTATTTTTTTATTGATAATGGATTTGGTGTTGCATCATTACTTATCTGCACGTTTTTCTTTGTAGTTGGCGTTAATCTTCTTTTCAGACGTAAGGTATGGTCTGTCTGGAAAAATCTTCGGTATGTAACAATCGGAATGCTAGTGCTATCCGTGTGTATGGCTTTTATATTTGGGATGTTCAGCGCTAGTCAATTTCAATTTGGCGGCGCAGTAGGCAATATGACCGTTGATTGGCTGAAAAAGATTCTTGGTAGTGTTGGAACCGCAGCCTTGCTGCTAGTTGTGGCAGTATCATATGTCATCTGGCAATTTAATCCCGCATTTAGTATACCAAGGCGCAAGATCGTTGGTGAAGAACATCCAGGAACAGATATTAACGAAGAAAAGATTGCTCCTATTATTGGCAAAACGATAAATGATATTTATGCCGAAAATGGAACAAAGGGAAATAGTTTAAAAACAAATGGAGAGACGCCGATGCTTTCGCCAATCAACACCAATAATGATCAGCCTGAATTTAAGTTGATAGAGAAAGAAGAAATTATTGGACCGGTTATTGAAACAGCGAAGGAAAAGCAACTGCCAATAGTTCCAGTTGAACCAATACAATCTATTTTACCAAAAGAAGAAATAAAGCCTGCAAGAAAAACCGCAAAAGAAAACAGCGAAGCGGATATTGCGCTTGAAATAAAAGAGTTTCCCAATGAGCCGGTTGAAGAAGAAGAAAAAGATGGAAAAGAAAAGGGATATGAAAATCTTCCGCCTTATGAACCCACACTTGATCTAAGAGATTATCGTTATCCTACGTTAGATCTTTTAGAAACTCATGGTAGCGAAAAAATTGTTCAGGATGCGAATGAACTGGAAAATAACAAGAACCAGATCATTGCTACGCTGCGCAATTATGATATCGAGATCCAGAAGATTATGGCGACAGTTGGGCCAACAGTTACATTATATGAAATAGTTCCTGCAGCAGGTATACGTATTTCAAGAATAAAAAACCTGGAAGATGATATCGCTTTAAGTCTTGCAGCATTGGGTATCCGGATCATTGCACCGATCCCTGGTAAAGGAACAATTGGTATTGAAGTGCCTAATGTGAGAAAGAGTATTGTGAGTATGAAAACATTATTAGGCTCCGAAAAATTTCAACATAATAATTATAGCCTGCCGATTGCATTGGGTAAAAAGATTGACAATGATAATTTCATTGTTGATCTTACAAGTATGCCCCATTTGCTGATGGCCGGTGCAACAGGTCAGGGAAAATCAGTTGGGGTAAATGCTATCCTTGTTTCTTTATTGTATAAAAAACATCCATCACAATTAAAATTTGTATTGATCGACCCGAAAAAAGTCGAACTAAGCCTTTATCGTGTTATTGAAAATCATTTTCTCGCAAAACTTCCCGGCGAAGAAGAAGCGATCATCACCGATACAAAAAAGGTAGTCCATACATTGAACGCACTTTGTATCGAGATGGATAATCGTTATGACCTGTTGAAAGAAGCCGGTGCCAGAAACATTAAGGAGTATAATGAGAAATTTGTTAAACGAAGATTGAATCCATTAAAAGGACATCAATTCCTTCCTTTTATTGTATTGGTCATTGATGAGTTTGCTGACCTTATTATGACAGCGGGAAAAGAAATAGAAATGCCAATTGCAAGGTTGGCCCAATTGGCTCGTGCAGTTGGAATCCATTTGATCATTGCGACGCAACGTCCTTCTGTAAATATTATCACAGGTACCATTAAAGCAAACTTTCCTTCGCGTATAGCATTTAAAGTTTCATCAAAAATTGACTCGCGGACGATCCTTGATACTGGCGGTGCCGAGCAATTAATTGGAAAAGGAGATATGCTTGTTTCTCATCATGGAGAAGTTACAAGATTGCAGTGCGCTTTTGTTGATACGCCTGAAGTTGATAAAGTTGTCAGTCATATCGAAAAACAAAGGGGCTATCCGCAAGCCTTCCTTTTACCAGAATATGTTGATGAAAAAGAACTAGAATCAAAAGATTTTGATGTAAATGATAAAGACGCTCTTTTTGAAGATGCTGCCCGTCTCATTGTGCAAAACCAGGTTGGTTCTACATCCCTTTTGCAAAGAAGAATGAAATTGGGTTATAACCGTGCTGGCAGGCTGATGGATCAATTAGAAGCTGCAGGAGTGGTGGGTCCTAACCAGGGAAGTAAGGCCCGTGATGTATTGATCAAGACAGAGGCTGAGCTAAATCAACATCTTGGTAATTTAATTTAAGCTGTTAAAAAAT
>DASTZB010000577.1:0-8564 GCA_035764525.1 Chitinophagaceae bacterium
TCCTCAGTAATCGCTTCAACGATCGGAACATCCAACACTTTCTTTTCTTCAAATGGCCTCTTACCAATTAATGCCTCTACATCACTTTGAAAAAGAACTTCTCTTTCTAGTAGTGCCTCTGCAACAATTCTCACTTGTTCCTTTTTTTCCAGTAATAATTTTTTTGTTCTCGCATATCCTTCATCGATCAACTTACGTACCTCCTCGTCAATTAACTTAGATGTTTCCTCAGAATATGGTTTTGTAAATGAATTCTCCTGTTGCGGATCATAAAAACTCACTCTTCCAACTTTTTCATTCATACCATAGACAGTCACCATTGAATAGGCGATCTTGGTGATCTGTTGAAGATCATTTTGTGCACCCGTTGAAATTTTATCAAAGAAAATGTCTTCACTTGCGCGGCCACCTAAAGTCATACAGATCTGATCCATGAGCTGATCAATATTATATAAGTATTGCTCCTTCGGTGTGTATTGCGCATACCCTAGTGCAGCTGTTCCTCTTGGTACGATCGTTACTTTCAATAAAGGATAAGCATGCTCCAGGAACCAACCACATATAGCATGACCGGCTTCATGAAAGGCAATAATTTTTTTCTCTTCAGGTAAAATAATTTTGTTTTTCTTTTCAAGACCACCAATTACTCTATCTACCGCATCCTGGAAGTCAGCCATCTCTACTGATTGCTTGCCTTTTCTTGCGGCGATCAAAGCTGCTTCGTTACAGATGTTGGCAATATCAGCGCCGGCAAATCCCGGAGTTTGTTCTGCCAATTTATGTATATCAACTTTCTCAGAAAGTTTTATGGGTTTTAAATGCACTTTAAAGATTGCCTCTCTTCCCTTTAAATCTGGCTTATCAATTGATATTTGCCTATCGAAACGACCGGGACGAAGCAATGCGTTATCTAATACATCCGGACGGTTAGTTGCAGCTAGAACTATAATACCTGCATCCGTTCCAAAACCATCCATTTCGACGAGTAATTGATTCAAGGTGCTTTCTCTTTCATCATTGCTCATCATCACGTTTTTTCCTCTTGCACGACCGATGGCATCTATTTCATCGATAAAAATTATACAAGGAGCTTTTTCTCTTGCTTGTTTAAAAAGATCACGAACGCGGCTGGCCCCAACTCCCACAAACATCTCAACGAAATCACTGCCACTTAAACTAAAGAACGGAACCTGTGCTTCACCAGCCATTGCTTTTGCAAGAAGCGTTTTACCAGTTCCGGGAGGACCTATCAGCAATGCACCTTTTGGAATTTTACCACCGAGGTTGGTATATTTTTTTGGATTCTTTAAAAAATCAACGATCTCCATCACTTCCACTTTCGCTTCATCAAGCCCGGCAACATCAGCGAACGTGATATTTACTTTAGTCCCTTTGTCAAATAATGTTGCTTTTGATTTACCGATATTAAAAATACCGCCAGGGCCGCCGCCTGCTCCAGCTCCACCACTCATTTTGCGCATCAGCAAGATCCATATTGCAAGAAAGAGTAAAACAGGCAAAAGAAAATTCAATGCCCCTGAAAACCATGTGCTGTCTCTTTCAATAAAATAGGGGTCATTGGTTTTATCCAATTCATTTGGGAAAGCGGCTGGATTCTGCTTTTTAAACTCAAGGATCTCATCCCTAAATCGTTCATTTGATTCAAAACTAAATTGCGGGGGCTTCTCATCTTTTTTACTTGAAATTGCACTTGTAGGCAATTTGTCTGTGTAATAACTAAGGCTGTCTTTCTTTATAGAAACCCTTACTAAATTCTTGTTGGTTACTTCAACATATTTTTCAACATGATGCTTAAGCAACATCTCTTTGAAGTCGCCTACAGTAATTGGTTGTGTTCTCTTAGCAAATGGTCCATAAATACTAAAACCTATTACAGTAGCCAATAATATTGCCCAGATCCAGTAATTGCTGAATTTAGGTCCGCCTTTTTTATTATTCTCATCACGATTTGGTTGAAACCGTGGAAATTTTTCGTTTTTATTAAATTGATCTTGTGACATTTTTTCTTTCTTCTCCTAAGTACCTGTTTTCTTTAATGATTAGTTTTTAATTTATATACCTTATCCAAAGCTGTTTAGTTTTCGTCATGTTCATGAGACACAGCATCACTCCACATTTCTTCCAGTTTATAAAATTTCCTTGTTTCCGAAAGCATCACATGTACCACCACATTTACATAATCGATCAAAACCCACTGCAGGTTTTTCATTCCTTCGTGACGATACGGATATTCATCACATTTTTCTTTCATTTCCTGTTCTACAAAATCCGAAATGGCCCTGACTTGAGGCTGATTGCTGGCTTCACAAATAATAAAAAAATCCGCAACAGCTTCATTTACTTTTCTCAGATCAAGTGAAATAACATTTTCACCTTTTTTCTCCTGTATAGCGTTGATGATGGTTTTAATGAGTTTTGAATTCTTTGTTAACCGGACAGTGCTTTTCTTTTTTCTTGTAGCCAATACTGACAATTGTTCCAATAATTTGTTTTTAAGGTTTGAAGTTTTATTTTATTGATTCTCCGGTTACTTGTTATTAGTTAATTGTATTGTTTTTACCGGTAACAAATAACGAGTACCCCGAAAACTGATTTACTTTGTCAAAAATAGCAATTAATTGCCACTACCATTTGCCGGCAATCCAATTGGAAAGCCTTTTATTGAGCTGCGATCAATTGATAGTACCAACAAATATGCCATGGCACTTGTTCATGTAGATATTCTGCCGGACGGACAGTGTGAGGCTCAACATGGTATGGCTATTTTTTCACACGAACAAACAGCTGGCAAAGGGCAACGTGGAAAGAATTGGGCGTCTGAAAAAGGCTCTAACATTGCTCTTAGCATTCTGTTAAATCCTTACCCATTAAGCATTCAGAGCCAATTCAAGTTAAGTGTTTGTATTGCTATCAGCACCTTCGAACTTTTTTCCAAATATGCGGGGGATGAAACGAGAATTAAATGGCCTAACGATCTTTATTGGTGTGACAGGAAGGCAGGGGGAATCCTTATTGAGAATGTTATTCAAAGTAGTCAGTCAACAGTTGGCAGTTGGGAATGGGCGGTCGTAGGAATCGGTATAAACATTAATCAGTCGTTTTTTGATCCTGATCTAGCGAATCCTGTTTCCTTAAAACAGATAACCGGTAAAAATTATGAACCAGTTGGACTTGCTAAAGAGCTTTGTTCTATCATTGAAAAAAATTATCAAATTCTGATTGCCGGAAATTTTGAGATCCTTTTTAATCAATATCAAACCCATCTTTATAAAAAAGATGAAAAAGTGAAATTAAAAAAGGGTAATCGTGTTTTTGAAACAACAATAAAAAGAGTTTCAGAAGCAGGACAATTGATCACTCAACATTCAATAGAAGAACGGTTTGAGTTTGGAGAAGTTGAATGGATAATATAAATATTAACTCCCCTTAGTTTTCTTCGGCCTGAACAAAATGAAATTCCGTGTAAGGGTAAATGCCCATCGAAATTCACCGTCTCCCCATGAGGCTGTTGTGCCGCGAATAAAGCGATTCTCCAAAATATCAGTTGCATTAGTAAAATTCAGATGAAATACGTGTCCTTCAGTTATGATTTCAAAACCAATTCCAAATGGGTCACGAAAACCTATCCCCTTGGAACTAAAAAAATCTATACTTTCCTGTGATCTGAAGGTGTGAAAATAATCAGCAAGAAAAATGAGTTTTTTGCTTAGTGGTAAACGTATTGCTCCACCGATTGCAAATAAATCTTCCTGGGCGCCCGGCTCAACATAATTTGTATGAAGATAAATAGGGTTCAGCTGCAAACTCACTTTGCCAAACTTTCTTGCTGCTAAAACCTGGACCACCTGACTATGACGACTGCCAAAATCTTCAAATGCATTTTCAAGATGCGAAGAACTGTCTCCCTGCGATTGCATAGCACACAAAACATCGTTTGCAAAAAATGTAAGTGAAAGTGGATGTGTTGGGTCATTATCTTTTTGTCGTAGTGCCTGGTATTTTAATCCCCATTCATACTGATTTGTTACAGGCCCGGAACCTTTTGCCCTGGCGAAGATGATATTTAACCTATCACTTAACCCAACCTGGAAACCGATACGGACGTCCTTAATAGCGTCTAACCCGAAGAAACCACGTTTGGGACCACCATGATCACCAGCAATATCACCAAAATAGTGATCGATGCTAAAATCCATGATGCCTTTAGGGTGAACTTCTACTGTTTTTGTATTAATTGCTTTTTGTGAGTAGAAAACTTTGGTGTTTGTGAATTCCGCGGTTGTGGGAGTTTTAATAATAACCGTTGAGTCGTTCTGGGCTGAAGCATTAATAACTGTAAAAAGAAATGCAAAAAGAAGTGATAGTTTCATAATGATTGTTTTGGGTTTGTAAAATGAATCGGAGCTTTGAATAAAGGGGTTGCTTATCCAATAAAATTAGAACATGTATTGCAGCATTTAAAGTGCTGGAAATCTATTTGAAAGACTGCAATATCTCTTCTGCGTGTGCCTTATTCCTTGGCTTATGGAATATTTTTCGAATGAACCCCTTTTCATCTATGACAAACGTTGTACGAAGAATGCCCAAGTACTCACGACCAAATAATTTTTTCATATCGTGCACACCATACGCACTGGTTATTTTATTCTCATTATCGGCGATCAAAGGAAAAGGAAGGTTGTATTTTATTTCAAATTTCTTTTGTTTGCTTTCGTCATCCGGGCTTACACCTAACACTTCAAAACCTTTTTTCTTTAATAAGGGATAATTATCCCTGAGATTACATGATTCAATTGTACAAGTTGGCGATCCTGCTTCAGAATAAAAGTATAAGATCAATTTTTTCCCTTTGTAATCGAATAAAGAAATTTTATTTCCATTTTGATCTTTGCCTGAAAATATGGGTGCCTTATCGCCTTCTTGCAGTGTCACCATCTTTATTACTTCTTTTTTGTGACTGGTTTCTTAACCGTTTTTTTCTTTTTGTATGCTTTTTTCTTTGGTGGAATGTAAGGGTATTTTTTAAACCACCATGTTTTCTCGGTTACATTTCCCACCATATCTTCCACCCTCACCTGTAAATGATGAACGCCATACGGACATTGTTCATCAAAGTTATAAATCCAGTTCCTCCCTTTATCATTTGTAAACATCAGCCATTTGCCATCCAGCTCTGCATGGAAACTTTTGATCCCTGAATTATCAGTTGGTGTAAACACAATTCTTGATGCCGGGCTAAGATCGACGGTATCGCCCTTGCCAAGATTGTTTATTTGAGGCGGAGTCAAATCAAGCACCGCAACAAAGGATCCAAATGCTCCCGTTTTTGCGGAGAGCCATTCCCCTTGCCATACTGGCTTCAGCATTGCGTTACCGGCATTTCTTTGGATCATAATTTTATTACGCCATTCAGGTTTGATCTGCACAGTTGGCTTGATCTTAATCGTCATTCCCTCATGTATAGGATAACTATTATCTTTTAACTGGTGCAATGCAGAAACTGCATTGGGTATGTTTGTATCAGTGCGGTAGTAAACTGGTTGCATTGTATCATATATACATGCTTCCGGTAAATAAGCTTCAAAATCACTTTTTTCAAAAACATTTACATAGCCGGGAATGAAATCATTAGTAGAACTGCGATCAGGCTTGCTTGTAGCAAGGCTTTGTATAAACTGAAGCTGGAAATTAATACTTGAAAAATTATCATTTGCATCCCCTACTTGAATAGTGATAGTATGTTGCAATGTATCATCCAGGTGAATTAATCCATCGTTATTGTAGATATGGTAAACTCTTCTTTCTTTAGCGGGCAATGGTGATATATGTTGAAGATAACCCTTACCTGCTTTGTAAAAACGATAATCTATTTGGGCGTTGATATATTCTGATTCGCTATAATCAATTTGGTCAAGAACAAATTCTGCAATGCGTTCTTCATCTTTAAAAATACGTGCCGTGTAAATCCCGTTATAATTTTTTGAAGCTGTCAATTTATCAACAGCCTGGATAGCAAAACTTAATTTATTAAAACCAGTTTTCACTACAGGCAGTTTCGGAATAATATAACCGCTATCGGCTTTCTTTAATACAAAAAGTGTTGGCGTTTGGTTGTATGTACTTATGCTGCGATCATACAATGCAAGCTTTAATAAAGTGGGCGGCACGTCATCTTGCACCGGCAGACCGAACAATAACGGGTTAAGGCTTCGGTCAGTCTTAGTTTCCCTGATCTCAAAATGCAGATGTGGGCCTTGTGAACCACCAGTATTGCCGCTTTTAGCGATCTCTTTGCCCTTCTTTACCTTAAAATCGTTTGGAGAAAAATCCAACTCAATAGCCCAGGATTCTTTTTCAGTCTGTTTTTCTCTTACATATTTTTCTAGCTCAGGATAAAACTCATTCAGATGTGCATATAAAGTAGAATACCCGTTTGGATGATTGATAATGATAAATTTTCCAAAACTGGATGGTCTGATGCCAATATGCCCAACATAACCATCAGCGGAAGCAAATACCGGGTAATTTTCTTTTTGACCTGTTTTGAGGTCAAGTCCCATGTGCCAATGATTAGGACGTAATTCTCCGAAATTTGCCGCAAGTGACATTGGTATTCCCAATGGGTTAGCGAAATATCCCTGAGGATATTTAGAGCCTAGTGTCTGGCCTTGAACTTTTAAAAATGAAAATAGAAATAGGATTACTGCAGCTTGTGGTATGGAATATTTGCCCTTGATCATTCAGAAAGCAAATTAACACAAACCTTGCCTGATCTTTTTTAATCATTGCTTAATTTTCAGGACCAATCTCGAATCCCTTCTTAAAACCACTAAAATAATTTTGACAGATGTAACATTCCCATTCCATGCAAAACTTCAAACATATGAAAAGAAGTAGAAATGGAATTTTAATCGAACGAAGGTGGCTATACCGTCGACATTTAATTAACCATCAGTAAATATTCTGCTCATCGAGTCCAATTAATTTCACTGTGTGGAATTAATTGGATTTTTTTATTTTCATTATGCAACAAATTTGGAACGCCATTTGTCTTGAAGTTGTAAGCCCTCTCCAATACATACCGAAAGGTAGTGCTTGTGAAAACCCGTGATTGAATTTTTCTCGTAGTTATCAATACCATAAACCTTTGACAGATGAAACAAATTAACCACAAGATCTTTATAGCAGCAGTTGTTGTTGGCGGATTATTTATCGGCGCCGTAAAAGGACAGGAAGCCCGTAGCAGTTGGGTGAAAAGAATGAAAACCCGTGATGAAAGGAAAATGAAAGCTCAAGACCCGAATGAGGTTGTTCTTGATGACTATGAGATCGCTTCTTTCCACAACAATTAAACATTTGTAGCGGAATTTAAATTTATTTAAAATAAGAATACATCAAAATCTCCGATTCCCTTACTTTTGCACCCCGGGTAACAAACCCGGTTTTTTTATGTCCTCACGGTTGCCAGCTATTAAATTAAAACCCAAAAATGCCAAAAGATCCTTCGATTAAATCTGTATTGATTATTGGTTCTGGCCCCATCATTATTGGCCAGGCATGTGAGTTCGATTATTCAGGTACACAAGCAGCAAGAAGTTTAAGAGAAGAAGGAATTAAAGTAATTCTTATCAATAGTAACCCCGCCACCATCATGACTGATCCAATGATGGCTGACCGGGTATATCTTTTGCCACTAACGGTTGAAAGTATTGAACAGATCCTGCAGGAAAACCAAATTGATGCTGTATTACCAACCATGGGCGGACAAACCGCATTGAATCTTGCAAAAGAAGCCGAAGATCTTGGTTTGTGGAAACAATACAATGTTCGTTTGATCGGCGTAGACATAAAAGCGATTGATAAAGCTGAAGATAGGGAGAAATTCCGCCAGTGGATGATCCAGCTCGGTGTACCGGTAGCTCCTGCTAAAACAGCTAATTCACATTTGGAAGGGAAAGAATTTGCCCAGGAAATTGGGTTCCCCCTTGTAATCCGTCCTTCATTCACACTCGGTGGCACCGGCGGTGGCTTTGTACTCAATAAAGATTTCTTAGACGAAGCCTTGAATCGCGGATTAGAAGCTTCCCCGATTCACGAAGTATTGGTTGAAAAAGCCGTGTTAGGATGGAAAGAATTCGAATTGGAATTGCTGAGGGATGCAAATGACAATGTGTGCATCATTTGTAGTGTGGAGAATTTTGACCCAATGGGTGTACATACAGGAGATTCGATCACAGTGGCACCTGCAATGACGCTTAGTGATACGGCAATGCAATTGATGAGGAACACCGCTATCAGGATGATGCGTGACTTGGGAAATTTTGCCGGTGGTTGTAATGTGCAGTTTGCTTTGAATCCTGATACCGAAGAAATAATTGCAATTGAAATTAACCCAAGGGTAAGCCGTTCTTCAGCGTTGGCTTCAAAAGCTACAGGATACCCTATTGCCAAGATAGCAGCGAAACTTGCTATCGGTTATAACCTTGATGAGTTAGAAAACCAGATCACGAAAACAACATCAGCATTCTTCGAACCGGCGCTTG
>DASTZB010000578.1:0-13413 GCA_035764525.1 Chitinophagaceae bacterium
TGTAGAACGACTTTTATTATAAGCAGGCTTTGCTAACGGAGTTTTTTTATCCACTCCGCCAGAACAAGTTTTTAAATTGAAGTACTTCCCTCGCCAGCGGGGACATTGAGAAGTCTTCTCTTCAAAAGATACAATGCATCAATGACTCACTATCCTTACAACATCAACGGGTGAATTAACGGCAGGTCCCGCATTCATGACGGCCGCAATATAATAGTAGTGATATCCCGCAAATACCGATTCGTGTTTAAATGAATATTTTGATGTCCCGTCAGGAAATACTTCTTCGATGGGATCAAAAAAATCACCAAGCTCCGAATGATAAACAACAAAATGATGTACGCCGTTAACTGAGGTCATTCCCCAATTAATAACGATGTTCTTTGCCTGGCGGTGGCACCTGATGTAACTAAAAAATTCTTGTTTGTTAGTTGTCTTTTCAATTGAGGTCTGCGAAGAATTATCTTTTGCACCAGGGATAAGGCCGGCAAAAGCCAGCACTAATAAAAGCTTAATGAGTGGCATAGATGATGGTTTGTACATTAAAAATATACAAACCATAAGAGGACGATCATGAAAAATATCAACAGTGCTGTATAAACGGGGATATTTGCAGTATGCAGCCAATGGCCGATAAGTTGATCTCCTTCTACCAATCAATCAAACCTCCGCGAAACCTGCCGGCAGGCATTGAGGTATTATTCCCCCAAAAAGATAAGCAGGTGCAGGACCTGGTAAAAAATTTTTTCACTAAATACTTTGATGATGATCGCCCACGCAATCTACTATTTGGTATTAACCCGGGCAGGCATGGAGCAGGAATAACCGGCGTAAATTTTACTGCACCTAAACAATTAAAAGAATATTGCGGTATCGATCATCCTTTAAAGCTTTCTTCCGAACTATCTGCAGAGTTTATTTATGATATGATCGGTGAGTATGGAGGAGTAAAGGAATTTTACAATGATTGGTTTATAGGAGCGGTTTGTCCTCTTGGTTTTGTTACCTCATCCGCCGCGGGACCCACCCTTAACCCCTCCAAAGGAGGGGAGGCGACACACAAAGCCCCCAGTGGGAAGAACATAAATTATTATGATGATAAAAAATTATTGAATGCCGTAACTCCCTTTATTATTGATTGCATCAATAAGCAGGTGGCTATGGGTTTTAATACGGAAAGATGTCTTTGCATCGGTGGTGAAAAGAATTTTAAGTTCTTATCCGTCTTGAACAATGAACACAAATGGTTCAACGAAATAATTCCCTTACCACATCCCCGCTTTATCCTTCAATACCGCCGCAAACAGAAGGATCAGTACATTCATCAATATTTGTCGGCTATGAAATGTAAGTAGCGTCTCATTTCAAAATTTGTACTCAGGAAGTACCTTTTTTGAACCACATAGGACAATAGAAAACATAGAATGTCATAGAGTCTATGTGGCCCTCTATTGTGGCCTATGTCCTATGTGGTTCCTTTTTTTTCCAAAATGGGGCGCTTCTGACATTTGCCGGTTAAATTCTTTCCCTTAGCTTTGCCCTTCATTAATTTTCAAGTATGAAGATCTGCATGGTTCGCCCCAAGTTATAAGAACCTAAAATTTCCGGAATCAACTACGCAACATCCTGTTGCTTTTTTTCATTTTCACTTTTTAATTTTTAATCATGCAGATTCAAACTGTACATAAGAACAAGTTTTCTCATTTTACTTCATTGATCGGGCAATCGCTTCGCGGAAGAGAATATGATTATACGCAAGGCAGCATTCGTGTAGCCATTGTATTGCTTGCCATCCCTATGATCCTTGAGCTAAGTCTTGAAAGTGTATTTGCAGTAGTAGATATATTTTTTGTCAGTAGTCTTGGCTCAAAAGCTACACAAACAGTCGGGCTCACCGAATCTGTTATTACTATTATTTACTCACTGGCTATTGGGTTAAGCACTGCAGCCACCGCCATGGTGGCAAGAAGGATCGGTGAAAAAAATCCTGAAGCAGCCGGTCATGCAGGTATGCAGGCATTGATCATGGCATTCATAATAACAATCCTTGTGAGCCTTATGGGAGTAATTTTTGCACCTGAAATACTCCACCTCATGGGCGCCTCAGATGAAGTGGTGAAAGAAGGCGCCATCTTTACCCGCATCATGCTTGGTGGCAGCGTGGTTATTATTCTTTTATTTCTCATCAATGGAATTTTTCGTGGTGCAGGGAATGCAGCCATTGCCATGCGTAGCTTATGGCTTGCCAGTCTTATCAATATTTTTTTATGTCCTGCCCTTATCAAAGGTTGGGGACCATTACCGGAACTGGGTCTGAAAGGCGCCGCCATTGCTACCACTATCGGCCGTGGCATCGGTGTGCTTTATCAATGTTATCATTTGTTCTGGAATAAGAAGGGCATCATCAATCTTAGCAAGGAACATTTCATTATCGATTTTCCGTTGATGAGATCACTTATTAAAATTGCCTGGCCCGCTACATTTCAATTCATCATTGCGTCAGGCAGCTGGATCGTTTTATCACAATTGGTAGCAAAGACAGGCGGCGAACATGCATCAGCTGGTTACCAGATCGCTATCCGTAATCTTGTGTTTTTTATTTTACCTGCATGGGGGTTAAGTAATGCAGCAGCAACGCTGGTAGGACAAAACCTTGGCGCCAAAAGACCAGACCGGGCAGAAAAAAGTGTATTGCTGACAACAAAGTATAATGCTTTTTTTATGACCGGTGTTATGCTGCTTTTCATATTTTTTGCAAAGCCGATCATCAGCATTTTTACACATGTACCCGAAGACCTGGTATACGGTGCACAATCATTGCAAATTATGGGTGCCGGGTTTATTTTTTACGGCATCGGGATGGTAATGATACAGTCGCTGAACGGCGCAGGGGATACAAAAACACCGACGCGGATAAACCTGGTAAGCTTCTGGCTATTCCAGATACCGTTGGCTTACCTACTGGTAAAAGTTTTTAAGCTGGGCGTTGAAGGTGCTTTTATTGCGATCCCGGTTGCTGAAACATTCCTGGCGCTTTCGGCATGGTATTATTTCAGGAAAGGAAAATGGAAAGAAGTAAAAATTTAAAGTATAAGGCTGTTCATATTGAGCAGCCTTTATTTTTATCTTTAATCAATAACTTGCTTCATGGATACTCATGTAATACACCAAAACAGGATACGGCAAATATTTTTCCTGATTGTGATCTCGCTGCTGGGGCTTTTGTTATTTCGTGAATTATATACTTTCATTCCTGCATTATTGGGCGCTATTACATTATACATCATCATGCGGAAATGGATGTTTCACCTCACCTTAAAGAAAAAATGGAGAAAGTCGTTGACGGCGGCACTCCTTATGTTTCTTTCGCTGATCATCATTTTACTTCCGATCGGGGTGCTTGTTAATATGGTTTCCGCTAAGATCACTTTTGCTGTACAACATTCAAACGAACTAATTGGTGCATTGAAAAAGATCGCTGCTGATCTTGAACAAAGATTTGATATCGAAATTGTGAGTGATGAGAACATCAACAAGCTGGGGAATATTATTTCAGGTGGCATTCCAAAATTGCTCAGTGCTACTTTTAATATACTGGGCACTATCTTCTTTATGTACTTCATTCTTTATTTTATGCTCGTGAATGGTAGAAAAATGGAGAACAATATATATGAGCATATGCCTTTAAGTGACGAGAATGCCGTCATGCTGGGAAAAGAAGTAAAGAATATGGTATTAAGCAATGCAGTTGGTATTCCTGTTATTGCTATTTTGCAAGGCGTGGTTGCCTTAATTGGTTATCTTATTATCGGTGTTAAAGAACCATGGTTTTGGTTTGTTGTCACCTGTATCACCGCAATGATCCCGGTGGTTGGCGCTGCATTGGCTTATGTACCGCTTGCTATTATCTTTTTTGCAAACGGCGATACCGGTAAAGGGATATTCATGCTTATCTACGGATTTGGTGTAATAGGGACGGTAGATAATGTCTTTCGTTTTACGCTGGCAAAAAAGATCGGTAATATACACCCGCTTGTTACCGTGTTTGGAGTCATTATTGGCCTGAGTGTATTTGGTTTTATCGGCTTAATATTCGGACCATTACTTATTTCAATGTTCTTATTGTTATTAAAGATCTATAGCAGCGAGTTTATTACGAAGCAACGACAGGTGCATCATCACCATCACATGGAAAACTGATTTTTTCCGTAAGTAAATCTTCGATTTGCTGCAGATCTTCTGAGTATTTACCACATATAAGCAACAATAATTACTTTTTGAGCTTGCATTTTGGTAAAGTGGATAATATTTTTACGTTTAAACCCGTTTAGAAATCCGAAATCCGTATCCCGTGCCCAGGTTCATAAAAGCCATATTATCCTCCTTTTCTGCCGCCGCATTTATGCTGTTTCCTTTATTAAATACAGGAAGCAAATCAGACCTGGTAAAATTTCAATCTCTCTTCTTATTCAATAATTCAATTAAGAAAAATTCATTTGATCCGCAAATGGAATTGATCTATGATAGTCTTCATCTTAAGAAAATGGGATTGAAAAAAGAAGCATTCAACTATGCTTATACAGGTTATAAAAAACTGGAAGAAGAAGGTAAACTGGATAAAGAAGGGCTGATCACCATTTGCGATTTCAGCCAATCATCAAAAAGAAAAAGACTTTACCTGATCGATCTGAATGAATACAAAGTTTTATTGAACACTTATGTAGCTCATGGAAAAAATTCCGGGGGTGAATATGCCAAAAAATTTTCTAACCGACCTGAATCAAGGCAAAGCAGTCTCGGGTTTTACAGGACTGAAACAACTTATTATGGGGGTCACGGCCTTGCATTAACATTATCGGGACTTGAACCCGGCTTTAATGATAAAGCAGAAGGAAGAAAGATCGTGCTGCATGGTTCATTATATATTGGCGATAATTATAAACGCTGGGGAAAATATATGGGCCGTAGTTTTGGCTGCCCCGCTGTTCCAATGAAACAATCTAAAATACTGATCAATACGATTAAAGAAGGAAGCTGTCTCTTTATTTATCATCCAAGTAAGAACTACCTGTCAGGATCTAAAATATTAAACGGCTAGTTGGACGTATAATAAGGATGGATGAAACAAAAAGCTCAATCTGTACCCTATGATTGGGCTTTTTTGTTTTTATGAATTGACAAAATAATGTGCAGCCAATTGAGAAAATACACCGATCAGGAACCCATAATAAATTTCTTTTGGACTATGGTCAGAAACAATAAGACGTGAAGTACAAACAATTCCTGCTATTAAAACTGAAATTGCCAGGTAAAGTGAAAAGCTGCTGCTGTCTGTCAAAGCCAGCAAGGCAAGGAATGTCGTCATTACACCCACCGCAATCGCATGCATGCTTACTTTCATGGAAATATTTACCAAAAAACCAAATACGGATGCATTGAATATGGCCATGCTCATACTTACCATGTCCTTTACCTCATGATTATTTTTAAATACATACCAGTTCCAGAAATAAAAGGTCATGCAAATGATATAAGGAATGATGCGGTCCTTCTGTGTTTTTAAAAAAACAGAGTCAATAAATTTTAAAGCCCGGAGCAAGAGTATGCTTACCAATGGAAGAAAAGTGCAGTTTACAAAAACCTGCAATAATATCCTGAGATTACCCCATTCGCTAATACCGGCAAACTGATAAGAACGAATTTGAATAATAAAATAAGTAATGTAAAGTGGAATAAATAAAGGGTGAAAAAAGTAGGAAATAAATTTTGCCAGCCATTGAATGAATAAGGGCTGCCGGGGCGTTTCGGGTATGCTTACTTCTTTTAGTTGATTTTCTTCGGTTATAATTAATCTGTCAGGCATGCTATAATTCTTTTCGCAAACGAGCTACAGGGATGTTCAGTTGTTCCCGGTATTTTGCTACTGTTCTGCGTGCAATATTATAACCTTTTTGCTGAAGCATTTCAGTAAGATGCTCATCACTCAATGGCTTCTTTTTATTCTCTGCTTCAATAAGATCGCTAAGAATTTTCTTTACTTCTCTTGTTGATACTTCTTCACCGCTTTCAGTACTTAATGATTCACTGAAGAAAAATTTTAACCGGTAAGTACCGAATTCTGTTTGTACAAATTTGCTGTTGGCAACGCGGCTTACTGTAGAAATATCAAGCCCTGTTTTTTCAGCAATATCTTTGAGGATCATTGGGCGAAGAGTGGTTTGATCACCTGTAAGAAAAAAATCATGCTGGTGATTCATAATAGCCGTCATTGTATCCAGCAATGTATGCTGTCGTTGTTTGATAGCATCAATAAACCATTTAGCCGAATCAATTTTTTGCTTAATAAACAGAACCGCTTCTTTCTGACGTTTATCTTTTTTTGTACCACGATCATATTCTTTCAGCATGTCGCGATACCCTTCGCTGATACGAAGCTCCGGTGCATTTCTTGAATTCAAAGTCAACTCCAGCTTGCCCCCGTTATTCATAATAAAGAAATCAGGCACCACATAGCTTTCAGCTTTGTTTATTTCTCCAACATTGCCCCCCGGTTTTGGGTTTAACCGGATAATTTGTTGCATGACTTCCTTTAATTGTTCATCATTAAGATCAAGTCCCCGTTGGATTTTTTCGTAATGTTTTTTGGTAAATTCATCAAAATATTTTGAAATAGCTTTAATCGCTACGGTTACATTTTTCCCCTCATCCTGCAACCGGTTTAGCTGAAGTAATAAACATTCCTGTAGGTCTCTTGCTGCCACGCCGGGTGGATCAAAATGCTGAATGCGTTTGATCAGGCTTTCCACTTCTTCATCGGTGGTCATTACATTCTGGCGAAATGCAAGATCATCAACAATGGCATTGGTTTCCCTGCGCAGGTAGCCATCTTCGTCAATGCTGCCCACAATTTGTTCTGCGATCTTTTGTTCCTTTTCATCCAATTTCAATAAACCAAGCTGATCAAGCAGCGTTTCATAAAAACTTGTTTCCGTTTTAAAAGGAATTGTTTTATTCTCATCTTCGTCACTGCCGTAATTATCATCGCGGAGTTTATAGTCAGCAATATCATCATCGCCTTCCTTTACATATTCGCTGATGTCTATATTATCATAATCATTCTCGCTACCATCGGGTTCTTCAAAGTTTTCCTCTGCGGCATCCGTAAATTCATCTTTTGCTTCCTCGTGATCATCATGATTTTCTTCTTCCTGTTCAAGGGCTGGGTTCTCCTCCATTTCTTCTTTGATCCTTTCTTCCAGGTTGGCAGTGGGCACCTGCAGCAGTTTCATAAGCTGAATCTGCTGGGGCGATAATTTTTGTAGAAGCTTTTGCTGTAAATTCTGACTCAGAGCCATGGTTGCTTATTGTGGTTCCTCAGTTAAACATTGCCCCTTTGAAAAAATCGGGCCAAATATCAAAAATCAGGCCGTAAATTTACATACAAATAAAATTAAGTTGCTGCAACGAATAAATATTATTCTTGTTGTCTTGTTAATGTTAACTGGAAACATTTTTTCCCAGGATACTTTATGTAATCAAAATCAGCCTCTTTCGAATAAAATAATAAGAACTAAATCGATTGATAGTTATTTCAGCTTATCAGAAAAGTATTTGAAAAATATCAAGCCAGAAGACTGCAAAAAATCTCCGATTAATTACGAAGTTTTAAAAAATTTTAATTATGAGAATCAACTTCGCTTAGAGTATCGCTCTCAAAAGAATACGAGTGACTCGTTAAAAATAAGTGATCAAAGATTTTTACTTAATGCGCCAGTTCAATCATCATTTTATACAGACCATCTTGGCTTTTTCTGCAAAAAAGAAATTCAATTAGAAAAGATCACTTCTGTCCCTTTACGTTTCCGGCTTGGTTCGCTTGATTATGTAAATCGGCTGGAAGGGAAGAAGTAGAATTCTTTTGATTTGGATTACTGGGCAACCAATCCATTTGAGGAGTCGCTACCTGTAGTTTATAATAATTATTTCTCAAACTATCACTCCATCCATTGGGGTTATTATTAAATGATTTGCTGCTGAAATAAATACTGCCCTGCACATTGGAGTATTGTCTTAACAATTTTATCTGGTTGGGCAATTCATTGGGGTTTTTCCAGGCAGTGTTGCTGCCTGAACGATAAATACCAAGACCGATATATAAATTGCGGCCATAAGAATTTTTGCTCCACCACTCCAGCATTTTTGCATAATCAATTTTATCATGCCCGATCTCTAAATAAAGCTGTGGCGCCACATAATCAACCCATTTTTCTTTCAGCCATAATAAAATATCAGCGTACAGATCATCATAATTGGTTTGACCCGCTTTGCTATCACTGCCTCTTGGATCTTTGTCTTTATTTCTCCATACGCTGAAAGGTGAAATACCAAACTGCACCCAGGGCTTTTCTTTTTTGATTGCAATAGAAACCATTTTCATAATTGAATCCACATTGCTTCTGCGCCAATCATCTTTATTGAGTTTGCTACCTGATTTTTTATAAGAGGCTTCATCAGGAAATTCTTTGCCCGCTATTCTATAAGGATAAAAATAATCATCCATGTGGATCGCATCCACATCATAGCGATGCACAATATCAGCGACTACTTTAACTACAAATTTTTGCACCTCTTTGCTAGCCGGATCAAAATATTTTTTATCGCCATAATCTAAAAACCATTCAGGGTGGATCTTTGTAACATGGTTCGGCGCAATGGAGGATGCGCCAATTTTAAAATCCGCTCTATAAGGATTACACCATGCATGAAATTCCATTCCGCGTTTGTGAGTTTCGCGTATCATGAATTCAAGCGGATCATAATAAGGCGAGGGCGGCTGACCCTGAATACCTGTAAGCCATTGGCTCCACGGTTCGAATGGTGAAGGATAAAAAGCATCTGCAGCAGGTCTTACCTGGACTATCACGGCATTCATGCCATTGCTTTTATGCATGTCTAACTGGCGAATAAACTCCACCCGTTGACTATCAGGGTTTGTCATTCCCTTTAGCGGCCAGTCAATATTATCAACTGATGCTATCCAAACACCACGAAACTCAGGTTTGGATTGAGAAAATAAGTTTGAAGTAAATAGAAAAAAGCAAATTATTAGTATAGTGCGGCGGTTCGGTATTTTCATGCTTTGAATTTTGGGTCAGTTCAAAGCGAAGATACATCAATGATTATTTCGAAGCTTATCCAAGAGATTATTTAACGTTTCCAGCTCATCATCAGATAGGTGATTTACTACTGCATCTAATTCCTCGTTTCTCCTGTCAAGGTTTTCAAGCAATTCACTTCCGGTGGGAGTAATGATTACATCCACCATCCGTTTATCTTTTTCTGAAACCGCTTTTTGTACGAGGCCTTTTGACACCATTCTTTCCACGATGCGGCTTGTATCACTCATTTTATCCAGCATTCTTTCCCGCAACTGCAGTGTAGACAGGGGCTCACCCGCACCACGCAATATGCGAAGTATATTATATTGCTGAGGAGTTATATTCTCTGATTTTACAAAGCTCTTAATATGATCAACCATCCACGCATGGGTAAACATGATGTTCACCATCGCTTTGTTTTGATTATTTCGAAACGTCGCCTGTTTTATTTCTTTATCTATCCCCATTGGTCCGGCATTTTGACTATGAAAAGGTCAAAAACCCGACCAAAATATTTTTTCTTTAAACCAAAATTCACAGCGGTGGAGAAAAATACCACGAAAGTGATAGCTATGTGCTGTCTATTAAATGATTGCTTTCAGTATTTTTATGTTTGATTAACGCTAAATCTACCACCATGAAAGTTATTTCTGAATCTATCCGCAATTTTTGGGAAGGTTTTGTCTCATTTTATACTGTGTTATATAAGGAAGTAAGGAATTGGAAATAGACTCTAACATTGTGTAAGTGTTTTGAACAAGTGGGGATTTATTTTCCCACACTTTTTACTTCGCTTTGTTCACATGACAACAAACTGTTTCTATTTAAGCTTTTTCCCAAACCTTTGTTCCTTCACTACAATTCGAACATCCTTCGCTTTGTTCTGGATGACAACGAACAGTTTTCTATCTATGCTTTTTCCCACACTTTAGTGCCTTCGCTGCAGTTAGAACAGATGTCAATATTCTTTCTGCCTTTTAAGATAGCAGTGCGAAATTTTTTATACTCACCATTCACCCATATTTCTTTAAAAGATCTTTGCTTCAGATCACCCAGCTGATGCTGCGCATCTTTATCAAAACAGCAGGGGGCAACTAATCCATCCCATGTAATTACCGGATCATGCCATAGCCGCCAACAATGATTGGCTAATTTGCCTTTGAATTCATAACCCTTGCTTGTTTTTTTATAACGACTGTATTTATCAAGTGTAGGAATTAAATTATTTGGATCATTTTCATAATCGTATACCTGTGCTGTTTTAAACCATACGTCATCAACACCAATCTCTTTCGCCAATTTTTTTACATCTTCAATTTGATGCTCATTTGGTTTTACTACCAAAAATTGAAAAACAATGAACGGCGTTTTACTTTTCATTTCTTTTTTCCATTTCACCACATTTCTTGTTCCTTCTAATACCTTTTCAAGTTTGCCTCCTACACGATATTGCTGATACACATCCTGTGTAGTACCATCGATGGAAATAATCAACCTGTCTAACCCGCTTTCAATTGTTCTTTTTGCATTGTCTTCATTTAAATAATGTGCGTTGGTAGATGTAGCTGTATAAATTTTTTTCGACGAAGCATATTTTACCATGTCTAAAAAATCCGGGTTGAGGTAAGGCTCCCCCTGGAAATAAAACACCAGGTATAAAAGCTGTCGATGAAGCTGATCAATCGTTTCTTTAAAAAAATTCTTTTGCAACATGCCGGTTGGTCTTGTAAAAGCTCTTAAACCACTTGGACATTCAGGGCAGCGCAGGTTGCAGGATGTTGTTGGTTCGAAAGAAATAGAAACAGGCAAGCCCCACTGAACGGGCTTTTTAAACCATTTGCCGATATAATAACTCGTTAATACTTTAGTACCATTCCAAGCACGGCGAAAAGTAAGTTTAGAGAATAAATTAAGACTATCGTTCCAATTAAGCTGCGACATCGAACTGTAAAGGTAAAAAACAACAAGCCGGATTAAGTAATAATTTTCTAATTTGACAAACTATTGCATGGAACAACTGCCCCCTTATAAAATTTTCCCATTAGGCGATGCAGGGCTTGTTATCGATTTTGGAAACATTATTGATGAATCGATCAATAAGCTGGTACATGCTGTCTTTTATGAATTACAGAAAGACCCCATTCCGGGCCTGATCGAAACCGTACCTGCATACTGCTCCCTTACGATCTACTACGACGTTTTATTTATTCGAAAAAAAATCAATGGGTCGGCAACTGCTTTTGAATGGGTTGCTGAGAAAGTAAAAGAATATTTATCCAGGGACAGACTCGAAGTTCAAGATAGCGGAATATTTATCCGCATTCCCGTTTGTTATGAAAGTGATTATGGAACTGATCTTAATTTTATTGCCATGCAAAATAAAATTTCTATCGAAGAAATAATTCATTTGCATGTATCAACAACTTATCGTGTGTATATGCTCGGCTTTCTTCCTGGCTTTGCTTATATGGGGATGGTAGATGAAAAAATCGCTACGCCACGTAAGCAATTCCCCGCCCCGGTAGAAGCCGGTAGTATTGGAATCGCTGGAAGGCAAACTGGAATTTATCCTTTGAACTCACCAGGTGGCTGGCAAATAATTGGCAGAACGCCATTAAGACTTTTTGATAAAGAAAAAAATGATCCGACTTTATTTAAGACTGGCGATACTGTTCAATTTTATTCAATAACTAAAGATGAGTTTGAAAATAGTAAAAGCGGGAATGCTTGATAGCATCCAGGACATGGGCCGTTTCGGTTATCAGCAAGTTGGCATCAATCCAACCGGCGCCATGGATAAATATGCAGTTGCCATTGCAAATATCTTAGTTGGGAATTATTCTCAGGAGCCCGTTATTGAAATGCATTTTCCCGCAGCAACGATCTTTTTTGATCAGCCAACCATTATTGCATTAAGCGGAGCTGATTTTAATGCCAGTATTAATGAAACCCAGGTACCGATCAATCATCCTGTGATCGTCAGTAAAAATTCAACCCTGCAATTTCACTCATTAAAAAATAAAAGCCATTGTTATCTCGCAATAAAAGGCGGAATGAAATTATCTAAATGGCTGAATAGTTATAGCACAAATCTGAAAGCCGAAGCAGGTGGGTTTTCAGGAAGAAGATTATTAAAAGACGACATTATTGAATTGAAAGAAGAATCACTTATAAATAAAATTGATGAAAGTGATCCGGTAGCTATCGGACCTAAAATTTTGCCCTGGCAGGCAAGCGAGAATTTTGGAATGGAAGATAGTGAACAGTTAATGGTAATGCCTGGAGCAGAATGGGATTGGCTGGATAAAAATTCGCAGGAAAAATTTTTAAGAAACCCTTTCTTCATTTCTCATAATTCAGATAGAATGGGTTACCGGCTTGCAAGTGAGCCGCTGCACGTAATTTCAAAAACAGAACTCGTTTCTTCTGCTGTGAGCTTCGGAAGCATTCAATTATTACCGGATGGACAGCTCATCATATTAATGGCCGATAATCAAACTACAGGTGGTTATCCAAGATTAGGAAATATTATATCAGCTCATTTGCCGATGCTTGCACAAATGAAAGCCGGTGATAAAATACAGTTTAAATTTACCGATCATCAAACGGCAGAGAACTTAATACTAAAACAACAACAACACTTGACGCAATTAGAAAATGCCTGTAAATTGAGACTCGAAAATTATATCCATGAAAAAGGCTACAAATGAATTTCATAAATGCAATGTGGCCTTCCTAAATGAATTATGTACACATGAAAACGATCGACATTAACTGCGATATGGGAGAAGGAATTGGCAATGACGAGCTGATCATGCCCTATATTTCATCTGCTAACATTGCCTGCGGCTATCATGCCGGGGATACAAAGACAATGAAGCAAACTGTTGACCTGTGCAAAAAATACAGTGTCGCTATTGGTGCACATCCTTCTTATCCTGACAAGGAAAATTTTGGAAGAACAGATATGTTACTTCATCCTGGCGAAATTTATGAGATGATAGTTAAGCAAATTAATTGCCTGGAAAAAATTACTGCAGCAGCAGATGTTCCCATTCATCATGTGAAGCCACACGGCGCATTATATAATATGGCGGCAAGAGATAAAGGCCTGGCGCCGTTCGTTGCTCTTGCTATTATTGATACTAATAACAAGTACCTTTTGTATGGCTTAAGTGGTAGCTATTTGGTAAAAGAAGGAAAGAATCTTGGTTTAAAGACCGTGAATGAGGTATTTGCTGATCGTACTTATAAA
>DASTZB010000579.1:0-8714 GCA_035764525.1 Chitinophagaceae bacterium
AACGGATCCCCGATTCAGTGTAGCATTTGGTCCTGGCATTGGCGTCGATAATATGTTTTTTGAAAAAACCAATATTACAACAACGAACCATCTGAAACCACTGGAATTCCAGGATCTTTCAGACACTACTCATTTTGACAAATACAAACTGGTAAATGCCTTTGCAGAATTACCCCTGGAGCTTCGTTTTGTGCTGAATCCAGAGAATACTAACAAAAGTTTTAAGGTAGCCATTGGCGCAAAAGTGGGTGTGCAAATATCTTCTCATACCAAGGGAAAAAGATGGGAGGATAAAAATGGTAACATCGTAGCTGGATTTGATGATAAGTATATTCAGAAAAATAAAGACAAATATTTCTTTAATGGCAATCGGTTGTTAGGCACATTTCGGGTGGGTTATGGATTCCTTTCAGCATTTGCTACGTATCAATTTGGTAGTTTAATAAAAGAGGGTTTAGGCCCACAGGTGAAACCATATACAATCGGTCTTACACTAAGTGGTTTATAAAAAAAGAAATTAAATAATAATTTTAAAAGCAATTCGCCTTCGACGGATTGCTTTTATTTTTGCATCCAGTTCAATTGCTTAAAAGATATAATGCTCGACAAAAAAAACAGTATAGGAAAAGAGGAAAAGGCGGTGTTAGTGGGATTGATTCACAAAGACCAGACAGAAACACAGGTACAGGAATATCTTGATGAACTTGCTTTTCTTGCTGAGACAGCCGGTGCAAAAGCTGTAAAAAGATTCACACAAAAATTACTGCATCCCGATAGCAAAACTTTTATTGGTAAAGGCAAACTGGAAGAGATTAAAAATTATTGTGAGCAAAAAAATGTACGCATTCTAATTTTTGATGATGAACTAAGTGGCTCGCAGATCACCAACATTGAAAAAGCAACCGACGTAAAAACAATTGATCGAAGTGATCTGATCCTTGACATTTTTGCAAGAAGAGCAAAAACTGCACAAGCAAAGGCACAGGTTGAGCTAGCGCAATACCAATATATTTTGCCAAGACTGCGTGGTATGTGGAAACACCTTGAACGTTTGGGTGGTGGTATTGGTACAAGAGGACCCGGTGAATCGGAGATCGAGACCGACCGTCGTATTGTGCGTGATAAAATTTCTTTGCTGAGAAAAAGATTAGCGGAGATAGATAAACAGGCTTTCACACAACGGAAGGACAGAGGTGAATTTATTCGTGTTGCACTAGTGGGGTATACGAATGTTGGCAAATCAACACTCATGACCTTGCTGAGCAAGAGCGATGTCTTCGCGGAAAATAAATTGTTTGCCACGCTGGACACTACAACCAGGAAAGTTGTTTTTGAAACCACTCCATTTTTGCTGAGTGATACCGTCGGATTCATTCGCAAATTGCCTCACCATCTTGTTGAAAGTTTTAAAAGCACCTTGGATGAAGTGAGAGAAGCTGATATTTTATTGCATGTGGTTGATATATCGCATCCTGCTTATGAAGAACAAATGGGTGTGGTAAATAAAACATTGCAGGATATAAAAGCTTTTGACAAACCCATCATTGTAGTTTTTAATAAAATGGACCTGTACGAAAAGAATGTATTTGATGAATGGCTGGATAAAAATGTAAAAAAAGAAATACTGGAAGACCTGCATGAGCGATGGGAAAGAGAGACAGATGGCAAAGTTGTTTTTATTTCAGCGATTGAAAAAAGAAATCTTGAATTGCTGAGAAAAACAATTCTTGATAAAGTGAGAGAAGTATATAAACTGAGATATCCATATAAAACCGAATTCCTCTACTAGCGTTAAAGGGTTTAATGGTTAAAGACGTTTAAGGGCTCATTCCCGGGGCGACAACTTTTAAACCATTAAACGATTTAAACGTATCAAACCACAATCCCTTGTCAGAAAAGAAATACAAATGGCATAAGGTGGCTGATAGTTTGGGCGAAGTTGAATTTGCGTCCAATAATATCGCTGTTGTCGAGTTGGATGGAAAAAACATTTGTCTCGGAAAATTCAATGATGCACTATTTGCATTTGCTTATAAATGTCCGCATGCCGGTGGTATGTTAGCCGAGGGTTTTATTGATGCGTTAGGAAATATTGTTTGCCCGCTGCATCGCTATAAATACAATATGGCAAACGGTAGAAATGTAAGCGGTGAAGGCTATTACCTGAAACACTGGCCTGTGCAAATAAAAGAAGATGGAATATTTGTTGGTGTCGAAGAAACAGGCGGATTGTTTGGTCTGTTTAAATAGCTAGTACATAAGGTTCTCACAGACAACACAGATTTTCACAGATTATAACTTTTCTGTGTTCATCCGTGAAATCTGTGAGCTAAACATCATAGGAGGCTATTCCATTTTTTTCAAAGTTTTAAGATCATTCGCACTTGCTTTTTTCAAACTGATCGCAACGCCACCACTCGCTGCCAGCTTCTCCGCAAGCTTTGACTGATTGTTCACGATCACTTTATAAATATGATAGCTCTGCGGATTAGTTATATAATGAGCGTCTTTTCCATCCTCATAGATAGTAGCTACGTAATAATCTTTTGAATCGAGGAAACTAAAATCAATGTTTGCACTTCTTGGATTCTCATCAGTGATCGCTCCAACAAACCATTCTTCTTTTTTCTTTGCTTTGCGTGCAATAGTGATATAATCTCCTGGTTCAGCCTCCAGAATTTTTGTGTCATCCCAATCCGCTGCCACATCTTCTATAAATTTAAACGCATCGGGAAAACGTTCATAGTTGTCAACAATATCCGCCGCCATTTGTAAAGGACTGTACATAGTAATATATAAAGCCAGCTGCTTTACCAATGTTGTTTTGACAAATCGTGGATCATCTTTTTTATAATAGTCGAGTTTGGTTTGAAAAATTCCCGGTGTATAATCCATCGGTCCTCCCATCAATCTTGTAAATGGAAGAATCGTAGTATGCTCGGGATTATTGCCGCCAAACGTTTCAAACTCGGTACCTCTTGCGGCTTCAGCTGCAATCCAGTTTGGATAGGTCCTTTGTAATCCCGTTGGACGAACAGACTCATGTGAATTGACCATGATCTTATACTTCGCTGCTGTTTTAACTACTCTCAAATAATGTTCAATCATCCACTGACTATAATGATGTTCGCCCCGGGGAATAATATTTCCAACATAACCGGTCTTTACTGCGTTGTAACCATATTTTGTCATAAACTTATAGGCGGTATCCATCCATCGTTCATAATTAGTAGCTGAAGACGACGTTTCATGATGCATTAAAATCTTTACTCCTTTTGCATGTGCATAATCGTTAAGCATCTTCACATCAAAATCAGGATAAGGGGTTACAAAATCAAATACAAATTCTTTTGATTTACCAAACCAATCTTCCCATCCCTGGTTCCAACCCTCCACAAGCACTGCATCAAAATGATGCTTAGCAGCAAAATCTATATACTTTTTTACATTGGCGTTATTAGCAGCATGTGTTTTATTAGGTGTTAATTTTTTATAATCGGTAATCCCTAAATGCACATTGTCCACATCAGCATAACTCCAACTTCCCTGGTCAGGGCAAAACATTTGCCACCAGACACCCACATACTTTACCGGCTTTATCCAGTTGGTAGATGCATATTTTGTTGGTTCATTTAAATTCAGAATTAGTTTGGAAGCTAAAATATCAGTGGCTTTATCCGATACGACGATCGTACGCCACGGTGTATTAAATGGTGTTTGAATATATCCTTTATTACCCTGTGCATCCGGGGTGAGATGGGTTTTGAGAATAAAGTTTTTTACATCTGCCTCCACATTCATTCCCGGATAACCAATTAATGCCGCTTCCGAAATATTTATATACAGCCCTTCTTTACTTTTCATCATTAATGGTGTCTGCAATCCCATTGGAATAATTGTTTGCGATGCATTCCCATCATAACTTTTATCGAAGAGTGCAGGTATTTGAGAAAGAGTTGAAGTTGTATAGCTATATTCTTCCGTGTCATAGTCCCCGGCGATCCACCATGTTTTATTATCACCGGAGAGAACAAATTGCGTTTCTTCTTCTTTGATAACAAAATAATTCAGATCATGTTGCTGGGGAAATTCATAACGAAAACCAAGACCATCATTAAAAAGCCGAAAGCGGATCCGGATCTCTCTTTGAGTTTTAGGTTGAGTAAGTGTTACCGTTAGCTCATTATAATTATTGACAATTGTTTTCAGTTCACCCAACACCGGGTGCCAGCTTTCATTAAACGAACTTGTTTTTTGTTCTTTATTTATAAATCCATTCAATAATGAAATGTCATTTACAAGTATGAAACCAAGTTTGCTTTGTGTTACAACAGGGATATTTTTATAATACAAATCATAATAAGGAATACTGTCTTTTAATTCAAACCGGAGTTGGAGTTGTGTATTGGGTGATTTAAGAGTTTGAGCTGAGCTGCCTGCATTCAAAAAAATGACAGCCAGAACGATAAAATATTTGCGCATATTAAAAACTTTATTTTGCAATCGGAAAACTACTAAACGAGTTGAGAGATCAAGCCTGATCGTAATCAATAAAGTGGCAATTCACATAGAGTTTTTTTCCACAATATGATTATTGGGAACTATCTGACATCCCTGCCTGTAGTTTTGCACCCGTTAAGGAATTTATTAAATCATTAGTAGTAAAATCGCATTTGTCATGATGAAAAAATTAATCAACGGCTCTATGAAAGGCTTAGTAGTAGCTTTCGGAGTCCTCAGCCTGACGGCAATCTCTTGCACAAAATCAGATGAAAGCCTTCAACCCAACCAGTCAGAAATTCAATCCAGGCGCCATACCAGCGGTGGTACGGGAGGGGTAACTAGTGGCATTCCTCAGCCAACGGGCTTATCAGCTACTGCAACAGGCCCGACTTCGGTTTACCTGTCATGGAATAGTGTCCCAAACGCCACGGCTTATTGGATTTATCGTGATAACTATGTTCCTGCAATTGTCTCAGGTACTAGCTATACTGACGGATATTTGAGTCCCGGCACCACCTACACTTATGCAATTGCAGCAGTTGTTAACAGTACTCTCGGCCCAAAATCAGGATCAGTAACTGTTACTACACCATGATAACCGAATCAAAGAAATCCATGCCGACGATTGATGGATTATTTGAATAATCCACATAATAAGTATCAGAAGACAGGGAATAAATTATATAGAGAATAAAAGGCTGACAAATGTCAGCCTTTTATTCTCAGCTTGCCCTGTTGCACTTGAACAGCGACCATTTGATTAACAGCCCTATTTTGGAGTTTAGCCTTTTTCGTGACGGCATTTAATAAATAAGATGATAATCACGCCCTGATCGTAAGCAACAAAGCTGCACTCTTAAGTTTGTCCATTAGTTGATAGGGTTGGTCCACTAAGGGAATTATTTTATATCACTGCATGTACTTTTACACCCGTTACAAAATTTATCAATTAAGCAGTATTAAAATCGCAATTATGATTAGGAAAAAATTAAACAAACTCTCTATGAAAAGTCTAATAGTAGCTTTCGGATTCTTCAGCTTGACGGTAATCTCATGTACAAAATCTGATGAAAGCCTTCAACCCAACCAATCAGAAATTCAATCCAGGCGCCATACCAGCGGCGGTACAGGGGTAACCAGTGGCATTCCGCAGCCCACAGGTTTATCAGCTACCGCATCAGGCCCGACTGCGGTTAACCTGACATGGAATAGTGTTCCAAACGCCACGGCTTATTGGATTTATCGTGATAGCTATGTTCCTGCAATAGTCTCGAGTACTAGCTATACTGACGGATATCTGAGTCCCGGCACCACCTACACTTATGCAATTGCAGCAGTTGTTAACAGTACTCTCGGCCCAAAATCAAGTTCAGTAACTGTTACGACACCGCAATAATCCATCAACCCCGATTTTTCAAAAACGTTGAAGGTTGAAACATAGATTTCGTGGAGGCACCATCTATGCAGTTTTGCATTGAATAATGATTTCATAGTACCGCTGAGAATATTGCTACTTCGAGCGGTACTTTTATTTCCAGCACCAAACCAGTGAACCTCTGATTAATCCCATCCGGTACTCTAACTAATTGAGGTAAAACTCCTGAAGACATAAATGAAAAATTACCTGGGTGTGCATGAAAAAGTATTCAATGAGAATTATTATACTCACTTTTTTGTAAATTTCTACTTGGCATAAAATTTGCCAACTAAGGCAATCTGAGTAATATTTAAAGTAAATAATCATTCTAAAACTTAAACAAAAAATCTATGAAAAGCCTATTAGTAGCTCTCGGAGTCTTCAGCTTGATAACGACAATCTCATGCACAAAATCTGATGAAAGTCTTCAACCCAACCAGTCAGAAATTCAATCCAGGCGCCATACCAGCGGCGGCGGTACAGGGGTAACCAGTGGCATTCCGCAGCCCACAGGTTTATCGGCTACCGCATCAGGCCCGACTACGGTTAACCTGACATGGAATAGTGTTCCAAACGCCACGGCTTATTGGATTTATCGTAATAGCTATGTTCCTGCAATAGTCTCGGGTACTAGCTATACTGACGGATATTTGAGTCCCGGCACCACCTACACTTATGCAATTGCAGCAGTTGTTAACAGTACTCTCGGCCCAAAATCAAGTTCAGTAACTGTTACGACACCACAATAATCCAATCAAAGAAATTTCATAGTACCGCTGAGAAGATTGCTACTTCCAGCGGTATTTTTATTTACAGCATCCTCCAGCGAACCTCTGATTAATACCATCCGGGTCTCTGGCGAATTGAGTTGGAAATCCTGAAGGCATAAATGAAAAATTACTTAGCCCCTCTATTAATTTTCTCCCTTTTGTTTCTTGATAAACTGTTTTAACAATAGAGCTTGTTGCTCCATCACACTGCATTCAAAACGTTTTTTTAGTAACCACGGCCAGTGTTATGTTCAATTAATCTTCGTTTGGACTATTTGAAAAATCCACATAATACTTATCAGCATACAGAGAATAAATCATCTAGATATAAAACATAAATAAGGCGGCAATTGCGAGTCAGCTTTATTTTCGGATCATTTGAATATCCTATATAATACTTATCGGAGAATACATAAAATAAGAAAAGGTTCTGAAAATATTTCCAGAACCTTTATCCCGCTCCCCCTGTTGGACTTGAACCAACGACCCTCTGATTAACAGTCAGATGCTCTAACCAACTGAGCTAAAGGGGAATTCCTTTTGGGGCAGCAAATATAGAGAAAAATCGTTTCTTGAAACCCGTGTTTGCCATGAAATTTCTTAGTTACTTTTCGGGAATAAATGAAAATGCCAGCGCAGGTGTATCCAGTTTTGCATTGATAACCGATGAGGGAAGAAATACTTTTACACTGTTTCCTTGCTGTTGCCATTTAACGGATTCTCCCGTATCTATTAATGTGATCCTGCTTCCCTTTTCTGGAATATTGAATTGCCAAATGATCTCTTTTGGAATTGGCTGGTTCTCCGGCAAACAAACCAACGCATAATGAATACCGGTTTTCAAATTTTGAGTGAACCAGGTATTACCATCGCGGTAATTTTTTATTGTTCTTGTATTATAGATCGCAACACCATTCTTATTCATCCATTTTCCTACTTCTTTTAATCGTTGTATCGCTTCTTCAGTAAATGTTCCATCCGGTTTTGGACCAATACCCAATAAAAGACTGCCGCCTTTCGCTACCACTTCTATCAATGTATGAATGACCTTTGTGGAAGATTTATACTTATCATTCGGAACATAGCCCCAATTATTTGCCAGTGTCATGCAGCTCTCCCATGGATGATCAAGTTGAGTTTCCGGAATGCGTTGTTCCGGTGTTTGATAATTTTCAAAATGACCATGAACTGTCCTGTCAACGATAAGCAAACCAGGCTGCGCTTTTCTTGCCATTGCTGCGATCTTCGGCATATCTATATCCTGGCTCCAGTCGGGTATTCTTGCGCCCCATGATAAGACTTCTTCATTTACAGTTTCCCGAGGTCTTACCCACCCACCATCTAACCAAAGAAGATCGATCGATCCATAATAATGCATCAACTCACTGACCTGGTTATAGGTAAACTCTTTGAACTTATTCCAGCGCCATGGGTACTTACGAATATCATAATTATTGTTGCGGTCTGCTGTTGCATATTTTGGCCACCAGTAATATTCAGAATGCCAGTCCGGTTTTGAAAAGTAAGCACCAATCATAAAGTCCTCTTTACGGAAAGCATCAAAAACATATTTGGCTACATCGGCTCTTGGATTGTTTTTGAAAGGCCCTGCTGATATTTTAAAATCTGTTTGTTTTGTATCAAACATGTTGAACCCGTCATGATGCTTAGTAGTAAATACAACATAACGCATGCCTGCTTCCTTTGCAACCTTTGCCCAGCTTCCGGGATCAAAATTGACAGGATTGAAATTCTTCATTTGCTCCCAATACCACTTTTTATAATCTTCATATGCAATTGTGCTGTCACGTTCGATCCATTCTTCGTTACACAAAGTCCACGATTCTACAATACCGGGAATAGCATATAAACCCCAATGCAGGATGATGCCGAATTTTTGATCCTGCCATTTTTCAAGCTTTGCTTTTACTTGCGGCTCCGTTGGCCATTCATAGGTTGAAGAATGTGGGTGAACGCCCTGTTGAGCCAAAGTCCAAAATGTTGTTATTGCAAAGACGTTGGTG
>DASTZB010000580.1:0-7479 GCA_035764525.1 Chitinophagaceae bacterium
AAAAACTACGAGGCAATAAAAAATGATTTACAGCAATTGCCCGCAGTAAAGAATGTTGCATTTGGAGGGAACAATGTATTCACCATTCCCATCACAACAACAGACCCGGTATGGAAAGGTAAGCCCAATAACTCTTCCATAACTTTTAAGATATATCGCTGTGACACCGGGTTCATTCCTACAATGAACATTAAAATGCTTGCAGGAAGAAATTTTATAAGCAGGAATGATGCATCCAACTATATCATCAACAAGAAGGCAATGGAAACTATGGGATTGAGCCTCGATAACGCAATAGGAACGGAACTTGAAATGTGGAATGGAAAGGGGAGAATAATTGGCATAACAAATGACTTTCACAATGACAATTTGAAGTTCGGCATTCAGCCACTCATATTCATGTTTTCTGAAAATGTCGGTTCTCATTACTTTATTAAAGTAAGTGGTGGATCACCCATGCCCGGGATTATAGCGCAGGTCCGCCAAATATTTCGAGAACATAATCCTGATTATCCTTTTGAGTATACTTTTCTTGATGATATTTTTAACAGGGAATATAGGACAGAAGCTGTAATAGGAAAACTTTCTTTAAGCTTTACAGTAATAGCAATATTCATTTCATGCCTTGGCTTATTGGGTTTAGCAACTTTCACCGCAGAAAGAAGAACCAAGGAGTTGGGAATTCGAAAAGTGATGGGAGCTTCCGTTGGGAATCTTGCTATCATGCTTTGTAGTGAATTTACAAACCTGATCATCCTTAGTTTATTGATTGGCTTACCAATCTCCTGGTGGCTTGTTAAGGAATACTTTTCAGGATATATGTTCCATACCGAAATTAAATGGAGTATCTACATAATAACATCGGTAAGCATTTTACTTATAGCGATACTCTCAGTAGGATACCAGGCTGTTAAAGCAGCAATTACAAACCCGGTAAAATCATTAAAAACAGAATAAAACTAAAGCCATGATAAAAAACTATTTCAAGATCGCCTGGCGAAATTTGGTAAAGAGTAAAGGATACAGCGCCATCAATATTGGTGGTCTTGCTGTTGGCATGGCTGTGGCCATGATGATCGGTCTATGGGTATATGACGAACTTACATTTGACAAGTATCATAAAAACTATGATCGCATTGCACAAGTGATGCAGCATGCAAATTTTAATGGTAAGGTAGAAACACAGATAGCCAACCCGGCGTTGATGGGACCCGAATTGCGGAGTAAATTCGGAAGTGATTTTAAATATGTTGTACAATCATCCTGGACAGGTGGTCACTTACTTTCTGTTGGAAATAAAAACTTTACTAAAGTTGGGATTTTCTTTGAGCCCGATGCCCCCGAAATGCTCACACTTAAAATGTTAAAAGGAACAAGAGCGGGTTTAAAAGATCCTTATTCCATTATGCTTTCAGCATCAGCAGCCGAAGCGATATTTGGAAAAGATGACCCAATCAATAAAACAATAAAATTTGACAGAAACTATGATGTAAAAGTGACCGGTGTCTACGATGATCTGCCTGATAATACTTCTTTCAGGGAAATAAAAATTATGATGCCATGGGAATTGTGGTTAATTCAAAACCCATGGGCCAAACAAATGGATGAACCATGGGGAAGTAATTTCTCTCAAACATTTGTCCAGATTGCTGATAATGCCCATATGGAAAAAGTTTCAGCAAAGATCAAGAATGCAAAATTGAATAATGTTAGTAAGGAAGAAGCAAAATATGAATGGGTGGTTTTCCTGCAACCAATGCGCAAATGGAATTTGTATAATGAATTTAAGAATGGTAAGAACGTTGGTGGAAACATTCAATATGTTTGGCTGTTTGGTATCATTGGAATATTTGTATTGATGCTAGCCTGCATTAATTTCATGAATCTTACTACCGCGAGAAGTGAAAAAAGAGCCAAGGAAGTAGGCATCCGCAAAACAGTTGGTTCAGATCGCTGGCAATTAATAAGGCAATTTTTTGCTGAATCTTATTTAGTCGTACTGTTGGCTTTTGCATTTTCTTTGATCTTAGTATTCCTGCTATTGCCAATGTTTAATGAAGTAGCAGGGAAAAAGATTGAAATTCCCTGGCAAACTCCGGTGTTCTGGCTTTTTAGTCTTGTTTTTATTTTGATCACAGGATTACTTTCCGGTAGTTACCCGGCACTCTATCTTTCTTCGTTTCAACCACTGAAAGTATTGAAAGGAACATTTCGAGTTGGCAAGTTTGCTTCAATTCCCCGCAAGATTTTAGTAGTAACACAGTTTACTGTTTCCGTTATGCTGATAATTGGAACTGTTGTTGTTTATCAGCAAATTCAACATGCTAAAAACAGGCCTATTGGCTATACCCGGAATGGTTTGATCAGAATGGGAATGGAGCAGGAAATAAGAGATCATTATGACGCTATAAGAAGTGAATTAAAGAACTCCCGTGCTATTGAAGAAATGGCAGCATCTAATAGTCCGTTGACACAAGTCTGGAATACCAATGGTGGTTTTGAATGGGAAGGTAAAGACCCAAACATGGCTGTTGATTTTCCAAATAATACTGTGTCGTATGAATTTGGTAAAACAGTGAATTGGAAAATTAAACAAGGCCGTGATTTCTCCCGGGATTTCGCAACTGACTCTGCAGCATTTATAATTAATGAATCGTTAGTAAAGTTTTTAGGATTTGATAACCCGGTTGGCAAAGTGCTGAAATGGAATGGAGAACCTTTTACAATTATTGGCGTTGTTAACGATATAATGCAGGAGTCTCCTTTTTACCCGATCAGGCCAACATTATATCATACGAGTGGCTATGATAATATGTTTAACCTGGTGTTAAAACTGAACCCTCAACAAAATGCAAAGCAATCATTAAGCATTATCGAGCAGGTTTGGAAAAAATATACACCTAACGTACCGTTTGATTACAAATTTGTGGATGAAGAATTCGGAAACAAGTTTAGGGCAGAAGAACGCATAGGGAAGCTTGCCTCTTATTTTGCCGTACTCGCTATTTTTATTTCATGTCTGGGTTTGTTTGGCATGGCAAGCTTTGTAGCCGAGCAAAGAACCAAAGAAATTGGCATTCGCAAAGTGCTTGGTGCCGGCGTAGTTAATTTATGGCGTCTGCTTTCAATAGAGTTTTTTGTTTTAGTTCTTGTTTCCTGCATTATCGCTGCACCGATCGCCTGGTATTACCTGCACAACTGGCTTACTAATTATGATTACAGGATTGAAATAAAATGGCAGGTATTTGTATTAGCTGCATTAGCGGCACTTATTATTACTTTATTGACAGTAAGCTTCCAGGCGATTAAAGCTGCAATTGCTAATCCTGTAAAATCATTACGGACTGAATAAAATAATAATTATGATAAAGAACTATATCAAGATCGCCATCCGAAATATATGGGCGAACAAAACTTTCTCTTTTATAAATATTGTAGGTCTTTCAGTTAGCATGTCATTGGGTTTGCTGATCATTTTAATGGTGAAAGAACAATATTCGTTTGATAATTTTCATAAGGACGACGATCGCATCTATCGTGTTAATACAAGAGCATTGCGTGTTGGCGGCGGAAGCGAAGATTACGCGACGGTGCCATTGCCATTAGCAACAGTGTTAAAAGAGAATTATTCTTTTATTGAAGATATCGTTCGTTTGAATCGTAATCTGAACCAGGATATTGTATTCGGAAAGGTGACAGTTCCTGTCAGCGGTCTTTTTGCTGATCCTTCATTTTTGAAAGTTTTCAATTTTAAATTAGAGAAAGGAGATCCTGCTACCGCTTTATCATCGCCAGGCGGACTAGTTCTTACACAAGAAGCGGCGAAGAAGGTTTTTGGAAGCGAAGATCCAATAGGCAAAACAATTGAAATACGAGGGTACGGAAACTTTACAGTAAGTGGTGTTCTGGAAAAATTTGCAGGTAAAACACATTTTGAATTTGAAGTATTGGCATCAATGACTGCATTGCCTGCGATGGAAAAGCAAAACATAATGTCACCATCGTTGGAAAGTTGGACAAATTATTATTCGGGCCTTACCTATATAAAATTGCAGAAAGGAAAAAAAGAGGAAGATGTGAATAGAGCACTTGCAGAGATCAGTAAGAAATATTATGCAGGTGTTAAATTGGAAACAAGAGACAGGGGATATGATTTTTTTCTTCAACCGCTAACTAAAATAAGTCCCGGCCCCATACTTTCAAACAATATGGGCAGGGCCATGCCGAAAATTGTTTTGACTTTCCTTAGTGTGCTGGCTTTGGTGATTATGATCATGGCAGGATTGAACTATACCAATTTAATGATCGCAAAATCATTAAAACGTGCAAGAGAGATCGGTGTAAGAAAAGTGATGGGGGCAAATCGCTGGCAGGTGTTTATACAGTTTGTCGGTGAGTCAGTCGTTTTTTCAATTCTTGCATTGATCGTCTCCTATCTTATTCTCCAGTTTCTCAAATTCTCTTTCCTGCAATTCAGGCTTACTCAATCATTTTCTGTTGATCTTAAAGAATCAACTATCCTATATGCCTTGTTTATTTTATTCGCAGTTACAGTTGGAGTAATTGCAGGATTATTACCAGCCGCTTATCTCTCAGGTTTCAAACCAGTACAGGTTTTGAAAAATAAGATCGGTTCAAAACTTGGTACCAGGATCACTTTCAGAAAAGTACTGATGGTGATACAATTTACTTTATCAATGGTTTTTATTATTTGTGTTTTATTTATTTATCAGCAGGTAAATTTTATGCTTTCAAAAAACTATGGCATCAATGAAAAGAATATTGTTAATCTTCGATTGCAGGGAAATGATTACGAAAAATTGACCAATGATATAATGAAAGTTAGTGGCGTAAGAAGGGTGGGTGCTGTATCACACAGTCTGGGAACTTCTGCAGACAGAGCAAGTGATTACAGGCGTAACATTTCTGATGAGCCATTTGTAATGCGTGATTTTTGTATTGATGAAAATTATTTGCAAAACCTCGAAGTGAAATTTGTGGCGGGAAGAAATTTTCGTCCCGGCCTTTCAAAAGAAAAAGAATCGGAAGTAATATTAAATGAAACAGCGTTGAAGAGCTTTGGATTTAAAGATGCCGGTTTGGCTCTTAACCAGGTTATTTATAGTGAGGATTCAGCTCAAATGCAAATAGTGGGTGTAGTAAAAGATTTTAATTTCCGCACAATGGAATACGCGATCGGGCCATTGGCTTTTCGCTATCGTCCTCAGGATTTCCGCGTCCTAAGTATTGCAGTTGATCCTGCAGCAATGAAGTCGGTGGGGCAAGCCGTTGCCTCCATCTGGAAAAAGTATGATGTTGTTCATCCGATAGAATATACAACAATGGAAAACGATATCGATAATACATACATAGAATCAGGATATACAGATATTGTAAAGATCATTGGATACATTTCTTTTCTTGCTATTACACTGGCTTCGCTGGGTATGTTGGGAATGGTAATGTATAGCACGCAATTAAAAGTGAAAGAAGTTGGAGTAAGAAAAGTACTGGGTGCTTCTGTAAAAGATGTAACCGTTTTATTAAGCAGATCTTTTGTGATACTTATTGCGATTAGTGTTTTGATCGGCGTACCGCTGGGATATTTGTTAGGCAATTTTTTCCTTCAAAATTTTGCTTTTCGAATTTCAAATACGTGGATATTGGTCTTGTTGGCAATATTGATAATCGGAGTTATAGGTTTTATAACGATTTGTTCTCAAACAATAAAGGCTGCCATGTCAAATCCGGTAAAGTCACTGCGAACTGAATAAATTAAAATGAAATAAAATGCCTGCCTGCCGGCAGGTTTAAGAACAGAATAAAATCATCAGCCATGATTAAAAACCTTCTTCTTGTTGCATTGCGGAATTTCAAGAGAGACAAATGGTACAGTCTTCTTAATATTCTTGGATTGACCATCGGTATCACCTTTAGTTTGTTTTTTATTTTTTACATCAAGGATGAATTGAATTATGACCGGTATAATGAGAAAGCAGGCAGGATATACCGGATTAATGCGCATATAAAAGAACCCGATAAGGATACGATGAGATGGGCAGTTACACCATTCCCGATGGGGCCTGCATTGGCAAAAGATTATCCTGAAGTAGAAGAGGCTGTTCGGTTTGTTGGCATTGGTAAAGTAATGTACAAAAACGGGGATCTCCGTTTATATGAAGACAAAGTATTTGCTGCAGATAGCAACCTGTTCCGTGTTTTCACTCATAGATTCATTGAAGGGGATCCGCAAACGGCATTGAAAGAGCCCAGGTCCATGGTACTGACCCGATCAACCGCTAAAAAATTTTTTGGTAACAAAAATTGTGTTGGGAAAACATTGGAAAATGCAAGTGGTGATGTATATAAAATAACTGCTGTCATAGAAGATGTTCCGAAAAACTCGCATATTCTTTTTAATGTTTTGATCTCAAGAAGTTCTTTGCCGGCAGATTTTGCCAATGGTTGGGGAGGTTTTGGTTTTTATACTTATGTTTTGCTGAAGCCCAATACAAATGCCACCACATTTGAAAAGAAAATGGCACCTGTATATGATAAATATCTCGCTTCCATTTTTGCGCAGTATAATATTAAAATGAGGTTTGGAGCAATGTCTATTACTTCTATTCATTTGCATTCGGATATGGCAAATGAACCAGAAGAGCTTGGCAATATGTCATACATCTATATTTTTTCAGCAGTTGCATTCTTTATGTTGCTGATCGCCTGTATCAATTATATGAACCTCACAACTGCCCGTTCTGCAAGAAGAGCTAAAGAGATCGGCATGCGCAAAGTAACAGGCTCTTCCAGGTTGCAATTGGTTTTGCAATTCCTTATTGAATCTACGCTGACTGCATTTTTTGCACTGCTGCTTGCCCTTGGATTAATTGCATTGCTTTTGCCTACATTCAATTCTTTGTCTGGTAAATTCATTTCGTTCAATACGTTACTTAGGCCTGATACCTTATTGATATTGCTCGCTATTATAGTATTTGTAGGTTTTGTTGGGGGCAGTTATCCGGCTTTTTATCTTTCAAAATTCAATCCTGTAAGTGTTTTGAAAGGAAGCCTTTCAAAAGGTTCAAGCAATGTGATTCTCCGGCGTACGTTGGTGATCATTCAATTTTCCATTTCAATGATAATGCTCATTTGTACATGGATAGTATATGGCCAGCTGAAATACCTGCGCATTAAAGATCTCGGGTTTAATAAAGAGCAGGTACTTATCGCAACGGCGAATTCAAACGATGATATAAGAAGTAAAATTCTTGCTTTTAAAAATGAAATGCGCAGGGATCCCCAGGTGATATCTGTAAGTACTGCACAGGCTGTACCGGGATCAGGTGTCAACTTTAGCCTATTTTCCATTGAATCAAAAAATGGTTATGTTGATAAAGGGGTCGATTGCTACGGAGTAGATGAGGATTATTTTAAGACACTTGGGATAAAAGTTATTAAGGGCAGGAATTTCTCAGG
>DASTZB010000581.1:0-2007 GCA_035764525.1 Chitinophagaceae bacterium
CGGTTGCTCTGCAATACAAAAGATTGGTTTCGTGCTATCACTTTATACTTTTCCTGTTCTCTGCTTGTGGAAATTTTATCTATAAGTAGACGGATGGATTTTCTTTCGTGTTTAATGACTATAGTGAATTGCATACCCAATTTAATCTTGTAGTTTAAATATACTAAAATATTTGGCTTAAGAATAGCTAAAAAATTTAGTTGTCGTGTGGAAAAAACTGGGCAATATTAATAAGCAGGCAAAATTGCATCGATCAAATTTTAGTAAAAGAGACCGAAAAGTTTTTTCTTCTCCACGTAAAAACTGTCAATTTGATAAAGTACGATACTATGATCTTCGTTTTGACGCTCTCCAATATGTACACCGCTCCAAGCTCCCTAGTATTGAATTATCAATCCAAATTTTTCAAAATATACGAATCATAGAAGCCCAACACACCTTTACCACCTGTCTTTGCAATTTATAACGCCCCTATTTCTACCTTCCTCTAATAATATTATAGCATTAACTTCTATATATGTATCGGATATAAGAGTATTCCAAAAAGACTACCCCCCACTCATCAAGGGGGTTGACATCTACCCCCCGGATAGCTATCCAAATAAACAATTTTTTTAAACTTTAAAATCTAGAATTATGGTTACGATTATTAACTATGCTCTTAGACAGAGCAAGGAGGGAAAGAATTTTGTCTCATTGCAGCTACAAGGTGATTTGGAACTTGTTCAGTCCTCGGAAACAGGCAAGTTTTATGCTACTGCAAGAAGGTGCTTTATTACTTCAACTTTCGATGAAGAAACGGCCAAAAATCTAATTGGCTCAAAACTATCAGGAAGTATTGTAAGGGCTGAATGTGAAGCGTACGATTATGCAATCCCTGAATCCGATGAGGTAATCAAATTGGCTCATACTTATCTCTATGTACCTGAGGAAAGACATGAGATGCATGTTCTCCAATCGGCTAGAGAAAAAGTGGTTTTAACCGCTTAGGTTATAAAGTCACGCTCCTTTTGTTATGAAGGCAGAGTTTAACTCTGCCTTTCTCTTTTTTAACCAAATAAATCATAAATATATGGAACTGCAACAAGCACAAAGGAAGAAAGCTAAGATTAAGATGGGTATATCTGGCCCAAGCGGAGGAGGCAAAACATATAGCGCTTTATTGCTTGCTTTCGGGCTTACTGGGGACTGGTCGAAAATAGTGATAGTTGATACCGAAAATAATTCTGCTCACCTCTATGCACATCTGGGCGCCTATAATGTGCTTCCCTTAAGTGCTCCTTTTAACCCCGAAAAATATATAGAAGCTATTCGTAAATGTGTAACTGCAGGAATGGAGGTGATCATCATAGACAGCATTTCTCATGAGTGGGAAGGGAATGGTGGTATTCTGGATATACATTCTCAAATGACTGGTAATTCCTTTACAGCATGGTCAAAACTCACACCCAGGCACAATGCTTTTGTACAGGAACTCCTGCAAAACCCAGTTCATGTCATAGCTAACATAAGAACCAAACAAGATTATGTATTGACAGATAAGAATGGCAAAATGGTTCCAGAAAAAGTAGGGCTTAGGGGAATAACAAGGGAAGGACTCGATTATGAATTTACCCTTGCCTTTGATTTGGATATTAAACATAATGCAACTGCCAGCAAAGACAGGACTTCACTTTTTATTGATAAACCAGAATTCAAAATAACTACTGAGACAGGTAAAAAGATTTTGGAATGGTGTAACAGCGGAGTAGATGTAACATTTGATGATATCTCAAAACGAATTGGAGATTGCAAATCGCTTCGGGAGTTACTTGATCTATACAAAATGCATCCCCAATATAAAGAAATCCTGCAACCAGAATTTGAAACCCAAAAAAGAAGAATTCTCGTCAATCAGGAGATATCAAAACAATTAACTAATCTAAAACCAAATACAAATGGATCAGAATAATACTTTGGAGATATCTCCAATTGAAATTGTCCGTCCGTCCGATTCTCTTGGAAATA
>DASTZB010000582.1:0-4651 GCA_035764525.1 Chitinophagaceae bacterium
GATGGAGAAAAAAAATGACCCTCCCAGTGGTGATAAGCATGATTACATGAGCCTTGCTCCATATTTCTGGCCCGATCCAAACAAGCCTGATGGATTGCCATATATAAGAAGAGACGGGGAAACAAATCCTGAAGTAAAAGATTATAGGGACAAAGAATACCAGCCGCTGCTATGTTCAAATGTACAGACATTGGCACTTGCCTATTATTTCTCCGGGGAAAAAGTTTATGCACAACATGCAGCGAAACTTTTGCGGGTTTGGTTCTTAGATACAGCAACAAGAATGAATCCCAATTTGAACTTCGGACAAGCAATAAAAGGAGTGAATACTGGCCGCGGCGCAGGGTTGATCGATACAAGGCATTATATAAGAGTGATCGACGCTATTGGCTTATTGCAAGATTCAAAATATTGGACAGCAAACGATCAAACGGGAATGCAGAAATGGTTTTCTGATTTTTTGGAATGGATGCAAACCAGCAAGAATGGAAAAGATGAAATGAAGACAGAAAATAATCATGGGGCATGGTATGATGCGCAACGTTTATCAATGGCATTATTTACAGATAATAAAGAGTTAGCAAAGAAAATAGTTTTAAATGCAGCAGGCAGGTTAGATAAACAAATGGATAATTATGGAAAGTTCCCCAAGGAAATGGAAAGGACTATATCGCTTCACTATACAACTTTTGTGATGGAAGCCTTTTTTCTTATTGCAGATATGGCTGATAAAACAGGGGTCAATCTCTGGTCAATGCAAACTCCATCAGGCAAATCATTAAAGAAAGGATTTGAAGCATTGCGTCCTTATATCAGCAGGGAAAAAAAATGGGAAGGGCAGCAGATAAATGAATACGACTATGAAGAAGCGTATCCTTTATTGATAGGAGCAGCTATTCATTTTAATTGCAAGAATTGTAAAGAAACTATTAATACAATAGCAGGCGAAAAAGCTGAGCGTTTGCGGATTAATCTTTTATACTAAAATAATTTTAAAATTTTAAACATCTAATATGAAAAAGTCACAATGGTTATTGCCTGTGTTGCTGCTGCTTGTAAGCAGTGTTGCAATGGCTCAGAAGAAAGTGATCACGGGCAAGGTGACCAACCAGGCCACAAGTGAACCGCTTTCAGGAGTCAACATTCTTGTCGATAAACAGAAGGGTGGAACTACAAGCAAGTTAGACGGAACTTATTCTATTTCGGTTGATGCAGGTTCTACTAACCTGATCTTTTCTTATGTGGGATTCACATCGCAAATCTGGGTGATTGGCGAGAAAACGACGATCGATGTTTCCCTCGTGCCGGCAGTAACTGTCGGTGATGAAGTTGTCGTGGTCGGTTATGGCACTCAAAAGAAATCTCATCTGACAGGTGCTATTTCAAAATACAAAAATGAAAGATTAGATGAGGCGCCAGTAGGAAGGCTTGACCAGGCATTACAAGGAAAAATTGCAGGTGTACAGATACAAAACCAGACGTCGGAAGCAGGAGCGGAACCCAAGATAAGAATTAGAGGCACTAACTCAATTAACGCCGGTGCCAATCCATTGATCGTGGTAGATGGCCATCCGGCTATTGACGGATTGAATTTTATAAACCCGGCCGATGTTGAATCAGTGGAAGTATTAAAGGATGCGGCATCAGCTGCTATCTATGGTTCACGTGCAGCAAGTGGTGTAATCATGATCACAACTAAAGGCGGTAAGGCCGAAAAGACAAAATATTCAGTAAAATTTTCAACTGGTTCAAAAACCCAATATGAACTGTATCCAATGATGACAACAACTGAATATACGAACATGCTTTATTATGAAGCTGCATTAAAATCAAAAGATCCAAGCATTCCTCCACCAACAGGTACCGCGATCATTGCAAATAATGAAAGAGCAGCCTATGTCGTGGAAAATCAACTGATGGGTGGACATGCGACTAACTGGCAGCAAGAAGCCTTGCGTGACGCAACTATAAGAAATCTGCAATTGAATGTTTCAGGAGGATCAAAAACATTGAAATATTATGTTTCTGGTGCCTATCAAAGAGACCAGGGCATGATGTATCATAGTGAGTATGATCGTTACAGTTTTCGTACAAAGCTGGATGGACAATTAAGTAAAAGAGTAAAATTCACTTTTAATCTAAACCCCTCCTATATAAAAAGAGAAAGACCTTCTGTTAACTTTATTGATTTTGTTCGTTTTCAGTCTTTCTTGCCTGTTTATCACAACGAAACGACAGCTGCTTTTGTAAGCCAGGTGGCTCAGTGGGCAAATGTGAAGCCCGGTGATTTTGCACAGGCAAGACACTTTAATGGCCGTGTTTATAGTGGCTATATGCCCGATGGCAGCTTATGGGTGACAACATCACCAACTGATCCTTTTAATACGGCGAACAATACACCAAAATCTGTAATGGAAACAAGAACGATCACGTCGAATGATTATAGAATGCAATCATCAGGTGATATTACAGTTAACATCATTCCGGGTCTTGATTTTAAAGCCTTGGGTAGTGTTTATGTAGCTTATACCAGCGCAGTGGATTTTGCAAAGAGAAATTCAAATCGTGAAGGAGATGTAAACAGGGGCCAGTATAACAAGCGTAATTATGTTGACCTGTTATCTGAAAACACTTTTACCTATGTAAAACAAATGGGTAACCATTCTTTTAATCTTTTAGCAGGATTTACGGCACAAAAAACAAAAATAGATGATGAACAAGTTGTAGGAACGGATTATCCAACTGACAACATCCAAACTGCAAACAACGCATTACAAATACAGGCACCCTCTATAGATGCAAATGGAAATCTCCAGGGGACTTATACATTAAAGAACCAGATCGGACTATTGTCATACCTCGGCCGTATCACCTATAATTATAAAAGCAAATATCTTTTATCCGCAAGCTATCGCACTGATGGGAGTAGCAAGTTTGCACCTGGTCATAAATGGGGTTCGTTCCCATCGATTTCAGTGGGCTGGGTCGCAACCCAGGAAAAGTTTATGGACAATATAAATTGGCTGAGTAATTTGAAATTGAGAGCAAGCTATGGGCTAACTGGTAATAATAATATTATTGATAATGCGCCTTATGATCTTTTGTATTCAGCTAATTATCCTTTGGGTGTGGGTACCGGAGCCGTTAATAATGGACAAGTACCATCAAGAGATATTCTTTCGAATCCTGATATAACATGGGAAAGAACATATCAATTTAATGGAGGTATTGATATAGCCCTCTTCAAAAACCTGATCACACTTTCGATAGATGCTTACAAATCAAAAACAGATCAGTTATTACTTCAGCAAAATATCATGAGTTTTGCTGGTGCCTCAAGAGCATGGAATAATATCGGGAGATTGCAAAATAACGGTGTCGAAATAGAGCTTACGACAAATAATATCCGAACAAAAAATTTCAAATGGTCAACAACAGCAAACTTTTCGCACAATGAAAATGAGCTGCTTGAGTTAGGACAGGAAGCTTTCTTTCTGAACCAGGGAGAAAGAACAGAATTATATATGAACAGAGTGGGAGATCCATTGGTTCAGTTCTTTGGGTATAAAACAGACGGTGTATGGTTATCCCAGGCACAAATCGATGCAGCAAGAGCGGGAGGATTGAACAGTGCGTTGAGCAATGTGTTTGTTCCCGGTGGATTGAAGCTTGTAGATGTAACAGGAGACAAGGTGATCGATGCCAATGACAGGATCGTTATGGGCTCACCGTACCCTGATTTTATCTGGGGTATTACAAACAACGTCACTTATAAAGCGTTTGACCTAAGTTTCCTTTTCCAGGGAAGCCAGGGAGGTTCCTTAGTAAACGGTGATCCGAATTATAATGAAACAAAGAGATACAATTCAGCCTATAATAAAAATCGATGGTTAAGTCCAATGTTCCCTGGTGATGGTAAGACACCATATTCAACTGTAGGCTTTAACTGGATGCTTACTGATTATGTTATTGAAGATGCTTCTTATTATGTATTGCGTGAATTAATTATTGGTTATACACTTCCTGAAAAGATCGCAAAGGCAGCCAGGCTTACTTCAATGAGAGTATACTTCTCTGGTCAAAACTTATACTTCCATAATGCAAGCGGGTATCGCGGAATAAATACAGAAGCAAGATTTACGTCCGGCCCTTATGCAACTCCACTCGTTGATGGTTACCAGCGTGGAAGTTTCCCGACACCGAAAACATATTTATTTGGCGTAGACATCAACTTCTAACCATTAAAAAAAATATTATGAAATACATACAATATATATTCCTGGTTGGATGCGTAGGGGTACTCTCTTGCAATAAAGTAATTGATGTGTACCCGCAATCCAATCTGAACACAGCTACTTATTATTCTAATTTGGAAGAAGTGAAGGCTGCATTGACCGGTTGCTATAATGGAATGCAAAGATCATTATCAAATGAATGGCAGTTTACAGAATTGAGGAGTGATAATTCAAAACAGGGAAGTCCTGGCAGTACGGCATCAGGCAACCGCGACCTGAGTGATCTGGATATGTTTACACCAAGTACATCACACCAGGCTATTTACACTTATTGGGCTGCTACTTATAATAATATTCGTAACGTAAATATTTTATTACAAAAATTAGGAGTTGCCTATGATCCGGGTACTGGTGCG
>DASTZB010000583.1:0-2685 GCA_035764525.1 Chitinophagaceae bacterium
TACATTCGATTTTCATGAAACTATTGAACAATTTGTACATGATAAGAATATTGATATTGTGATCACTGTTCCCCGCAATCACACATTTTACGATTCCGTTTTTAAAAGTAGTACTACCAAAAAGCTTGCTTTTCATAGTTCTATTCCCGTACTTGCAGCACATGAATAAACCGTTAAGGTTTCATCGTCCCGCTAACACTCATTAGGTTTTCCGGCCTTGTTTTTTTAGCTTTGTCGTTCCTGAAAAATCGATTGCTGCATCATTTTTTGCCGCTTTACTAAACCCTCCGGTGGCTCATCTTCACAGATTTTTGGATGCAGGGAAAGAAATAAATTTTATGAGGAATATCAAGCTGATCGAAGTACCATCAGAGATCGGCGCCGGGACACGTGGCGCCAGTCTTGGAGTGGAAGCTATCAAGGTGGCCGCCATGGATTTCATGAGTAATTTCTTTATTCATTTCCCTTCGGAGAGAATTCCGCATGAAAATAAATTGCTTTATGAACCCATCGAATCACCTTACGCAAAAAGAGTAAAGGGTGTTTATTCGATGTATGAAAAAGTAAGTAAAGCCGTTTCTGATACAATTAAGAATAATTTTTTCCCCGTTATTATCAGCGGTGATCATAGCATTGCCGGCGCCACTATTGCCGGTATAAAAATGGCGAAGCCAAAAAGTAAATTGGGGGTGATATGGATCGATGCACATGCCGACTTGCATACACCTTACACTACACCTTCGGGTAATGTCCATGGTATGCCCTTAGCTATCACACTTGGTGAAGACAATAAAGATTGCGCCGTGCATAAACTGGATGATGAAACAAAAGCATATTGGGAAAAATTAAAAAACATTGGCAAGATCTCTCCAAAGGTATTGCCAGAAGATGTGGTGCTCATCTCAGCAAGAGATTATGAGAAAGAAGAAAAGTATGTGATCGATAAACATAACATCAAACTGATCTCAACAAAAGAAGTGAGAATGAAAGGCCCTGAGAATATTGTTCGTTCGGTTACCCGTCACCTTGATGACTGCACTGATATTTATATAAGCTTTGATGTAGACTCCCTTGACTCTTCTATATCAAGAGGTACAGGAACCCCGGTGGGAAATGGTCTAAGAGAAAGAGAAGTGGAAGACCTTATCAGCAAATTCATGCACAACCGCAAAGTTTGCTGCTTTGAAATTACAGAAGTGAACCCCACTCTTGATAAAGAGAACCTGATGGCCGAAATTGCATTCAATATTCTGCAAAGAAGCGTAAATGTATTAATGATGAATTAAACCAGAACCACGATTTACAGGATTTAAAAAATGATTATGAGGATATTTTTCATTCTTGTTTGTTTTGCATTTACAAGTTTTGCTTTTGCACAAAGCAAAAATTATAAAGATTCTACAGAAGCATACTTTAAAAAATATGTAAAGGAGCATGAAGTCGTTTCAGGAAAAGATAAAGAGTTCATGTCTTTTTTTCCAGTCAATGAAAAATACAGGATGAACTGCCGGTTTGAAAGAACGACGAACTCACCGTGGTTCAGGATGGAAAGTTCAGGACCAATAAAAAAGAATTACAGGGTTTATGGAATAATTCATTTTACAATAAATGATACGGCAGTTACATTGAGTATTTATCAAAGCCAGGACCTGATGGCATCGCCTCAATACAAGGATCATTTATTTATTCCATTTACAGATGCCACTTCCGGCGAAGAAACATATGCAAGCGGCCGATACATTGATCTTGAAATAAAAGACATCGTCAATGACAAAGTAATGATCGATTTTAATAAAGCCTATAATCCTTATTGTGCTTATGTAAGTGGGAAATATAATTGCCCAATTCCTCCAGCTGAAAATCGACTCGGTGTTGCACTTCGTGCAGGGGAAAAAGCTTTTGGCAAAGCCCACTGATCAATTAAAAGTTTTTTTCAATCCTTCGTCAAAACTCACAGGTTCATATCCTAATTCTTTTCTTGCTTTGTCAATGATGAATCCCGTTTTCAAAGGTCTTTTTGCCGGCTGACTAAAACTTGCAGCCGTAACTTTTTTAATTAGTGAACTTTCAAGATGAAGATGTTCTGCAGTTTTTATTGCCATTTGGTAAGGCGTTAAAATATCTTTCCCTGATAAATGAAAAATCCCTGTTGCCTTTTTCTCAAAAATTGAAACAATTCCCTTTGCAAGATCCTCCACATAGGTTGGTGTTCGTAGCTGATCATCTACTACATTATACTCCTCTCCTTTCTCCAGTTTCTCTTTTACAATTTTTAAAATGTTACTATGACCGGAGCGGGTTCTTCCATAAACCAACACTGTTCTTACAATCGCCCAACTATGTTCATATTCTTTCACTGCTTCTTCTGCCTCCAGTTTTGTACGGCCGTAATAATTAACCGGTCGTGGGACATCATCTTCCTTATACATTCCTCTTTCGCCGTCAAAAACAAAATCTGTTGAAATGAAAACAAAAAAGATTTTCAGCTCTTCTGAATTAATTAAGAGCGGCACCGTACCCTCTACGTTCACCAAATATGCTTTCATTTGATCCAACTCACATTCATCTGGTTTGCTCATAGCACCGGCATGTACTACAACATCGGGCTTAATATTTCCAAAGACATCATGAATAGAAAATGGATCGGTAAAATCCATTGTATGCCATTGAAAATTTATATCATGG
>DASTZB010000584.1:0-5619 GCA_035764525.1 Chitinophagaceae bacterium
ACTTTTTTATTTCATAAATGCCATTCAACGATATTATTCAAAAATTGCTAATCCACAAGGCGTAAATAAACTGTTTCAGCAAACAAGATTCGTGTCAATATTTTTTTTAGGGGCAGTAAAACTTACTGCTATAAAAATGCAGATAGGACAAATAAAATTCCTGAATTATTTATAACGTTTTGCTCCATTTTTAGTTTTGGTTATTCGTTTCTCTCGTTTTGAAAACGTCCGCCAATAGTTCATACAAAAGTTATTTTACGTATCCTTTTATTATTAAAATCTGCTACATAAATGTTCCCATCTAAATCTATTGCCAAACCCTGTGGCCCATCAAATTTTGCAGAAGTCGCATCACCATCCTCATAACCCGAAACACTTCCTGCAATTGTTGTGACAACTCCCGAAGGTGTTATTTTCCTTATACGGTTTTCATCTGTAACATAAATATTTTCTAGCTTGTCAATAACCAGGCCTTCGATCTGTGAGAATCTCGCTGTATTGCCCTTTCCGTTTGAATAACCTTTGAAATAGCCCCCTGCAAAGGTCGAAATAATTCCTGCGTGGGAAATTTTTTTTATACGAGTGACATCTGCCACAAATAAGTCTCCCTGCCGGTTAACCCCTATTCCTGTGACACAGCGGAATGGATCCAGATTACCACCTGAGATGGTTGTAACTTCTCCAGATAAAGAAATTTTGCGAACGGAGTCATTTTGTGAATCTGCCACATAAATATTTCCCTGCTCATCGCTTACAATACCGAAGCTTTGACCAAATTGTGCGGTGATTGCGCAACCGTCCTTGTATCCAAAAAGATTTGAACCGGCATAAGTGGAAACATCGCACAAAGGAGTTATTTTCCGGATGCGTGGATCAGCAGCATCTAACGTGTACAGATTGCCCATACAATCTAATGTCAGGCGACTAGGCATTTTGAAACTTGCTTTACTGGCTATATCATTCATAATATTCGCCTTCCCGTTACCGGCAAAGGTTGATACAATGCCATATTGAATTTTTCGAATACTATTATTAAATGCATCGGCCACATAAATCGCTCCATCTGGTAAAATAGCGATATCTAGAGGAGATTTAAATTTTGCAGTTAATGCCGGACCGTCAAGAAATCCGGGTGAACCATCTCCTGCTACTGTTGAAACTATAGCTTTCTCAGGCTGCAGAGGTTTCACTTTTCTTCCTCTTTTTACAATCTTATTGTTTGTTTTGCCAATCGACGGATCAGTTGCAACAGATATATTTACCTTGTCCATAATTTTTGTAATAAGTAATCAATGATTGTTTATTAAATTAATTATCCCAATGTATTCGTATTCAAAACTTATCGTTCTATTTCATATTGATCTCTAATCTACCTTTAAAAAATCGAAGGGTTCATGCAGGTACTATTCAGTCGCGAATTCCCATTTCTATACTATGCATCGCTTCTGGTTTTGAATGAGTCCTGATTACCTTTTCTGACCTTTGTGCTTGATTTTTCTGAAATAAAATCTTTTGCAATTGTTTTCTTCCTCTTGCCAGGTTCGACTTTGATGAGCCAATTGAAATTCCCAGACGTTCAGCTATTTCTTCGTGAGAAAACCCTTCAATTACAAAGAGATTAAAAATGACCCGATATCCAGGAGTTAGTTGTTGTATCGATCCTAGAATTTCCTGATAAGAAACTTTATCAAGCGCATCTTCATGTACTGCTGCAACCCCGCTAACATCACTATCCAATTCCCTTGTAACGCGATGTCTCTTGCTTTTTCTAAAATGATCAATAGCTGTGTGGATCATTATTTTCCTTACCCATCCCTTAAAAGAACTTACAACATCGGCAAATGATGGTTTATAACGCGTAACCTCCTTGAAAACTTTCAGAAAGCCATCATTTAAGATCTCAACTGAATCATCATAATTATCTGCATAGCACTTGCATATAGTCAGCGCATAATTATAAAAGGAATTATATATTCTTTTTTGACTTAACCTGTCATTAAGAGCACACCCATTTAGGCAAGCGTCCAGCTCCGCAGCAGATAAAAAATCACTTTTCTTTTCAATAGCCAGGTATTCAACGTGAACTTTCTGCCTTTCAGATGAAAATGTCTTTTCGATAGCAACATTCATATACCTTTTATTATTGTTTCTGATCAGTCAATTGATACTTAATTGGTGAAGCTTTTAGCGGTACAGAATTGGTATGCCATCCAATCGATTCAAAACAAGAGATTGCAGTTTACAGGATCGATAATTGTTTTCACTTCAGAAATAGTATTTACGGGAACCTTGCCCAACTTTGCATGTTCAAGAATCGCCTCCCTACTCTCGGCGATGTGGATGCAATAGATTTTGTCCTCTGTGATAAATGACTGTACCCAGTGATGAGGTTTTTTCAATTTGCCGATGGCTTCGCAGAAGGCTCGCGAAATTGTTTCCAGTTCTTCAGGAGAAAGATTTTCTGCTCCCGGAAAATTTCTTTCAACAACAAACTTTTTCATACTTTTTTTTTAAAGTGAATAATGAATCACAAAATTGAGAGTCCCACATTTATCTGATGTCTGTATCGTCGCCTATTTATTGTTCAATACCACCTATTTTACAATATCCGGATACCATCTACATGTGTAAAAGTGCAGGTGTAATCCTGATTTGATTGATTCCGGGGGGAACTACCTTATCATAATTTAATTGAAGTCTATTTAATAAGATCGAGATGAACGGCTTGCGCAACAGCTTTGGTACGGGAGTTTACATCAAGCTTGAAGAATATTGATGAGATATGATGACCAACTGTTCTGGGTGATATAAAAAGCCTGGCTCCTATTTCCTTATTTTGTAACCCCTCTTTCATCAGTTGCAAAACATCCAGTTCCCTTTCAGTGAGATGTGCCTGGTTGGAACGGGTAGTTTTTCTGATACCTCGCGGAATATTTTTAATGCCTGCATTCCGCATATCAAATTTCATTTTTTCATAAGTGGCATCTGCGCCAAGGTCATGCACTATTTTTATTGCCTCTCGTTTGTCATCTTCATTTCCTTCGAATAAAGTAAGCGCCTCATTAAAAGGGAATCCCAATTTCTTCCATGATGATGCAGCTATCCTGGCCTTTGAAGGGCTGCTGGTTTCATAGCCACCATATATTTCTTTAAGTGGTAGTTTTTGTTTCCTCGCTTTTAATAACCAAAAAGCAAATTCACTGTTATCATATATATTACCCATCTGCTCAATCATCTTTACTGCAGTTTCCAAGGCTTCCTTTTCAATAAAACGATGACCTGTTATCCATTCATATTCTAAACAAGCTGTCAATGCCCGGATGATTCTCGGCAGTTCTATAGTATCAAATGCAGTTTCTTTTGCTTCTGTCAAAATAGAAAGCAGATCATCATCCACATCACCTCTTCGCATCTTTATCCTTGCCAAAACTGAAAGAGCAAAAATTCTGATCATCTTTGGCGTCGCTTCATTTTTTATAAGACTGTCTGCTATTGCAAAGGCCTCGTTCCAGTTCCCGGTTTCTAATTTTAAGGTTGCTTTGACTCCCAATATATATAGTCGCCATAGGTCTAAATTGTTTTCCTCGCAATATGGAATACCCATTTCTATAGATTCATTTGCAAGCTCATTGTCTTTAATGATTATCCCGCTATATCCGAGTTTTGCATAGGCCCGTGCGGCATGTTCATGGCAGGAGTTTTGCAAGGCAATGTCAAGGCTTTGATGGAGCAGTTCAAATCCTTCTTGCCTTTGTGCCGGAATTCTTATTTTAACAGAACCAACATTACCCAAAGCATAAGACAGGATCGCATTATCATCTAATTCCTTCGCCAAAGTGATTGCCTTTTCACCCCAGTATATACTTTCATCAGGAGCATCTGCAAACATCTTTAACTGTGACATGTTGCTATATGCCATTGCTTTTGCTTTTGAATCAGGTTGATCTTTCAGAACTTCAATGGCCTGTAATGCAAAATTTTCAGCTTTTTTCAGGTTATCATTCCACCATAGTCCTGACAATAAACGCAGCCAGCTGCTAATTTTTTCTGAACAATTTTTTTCTTTCCAGAGTTCTAAGGATTTGCTACTGTAAATAATGGCTTCTTTCGTCTGATTGGTAAGATAACATTCGTAAGCGTATCCTTCATAGAATTGTAACAGCAAATCCTTATCGTTGCCCCGGTAATATTCTATCGCTGAAAAATACAACCTGCATGCCTCAATATGTGCGCCTAATAGCGCAGCCTGTTTTGCCGCCACTGGCGCATACTTAACGACAATTTCATATTCATTTGCGTTTTTTGCATGATGAATAATGCGTTCGATCTCATTGTTTGCTTCAAAATTCTCCCTGAATAACTCAAGGATCTTTTTGTTAAGTGCAATTCTTAGTAATGGTGACAAGGATGTTTCGATAGTTCGCCTGTATAACTCATGTTTAAAAAATATCCTACCGTTATCAAGGATCAATATCTTAAGATCGAGATAGTTCTCAATTGCGGTCGCATAAAAAGGCTCCATCTTTTCAAGATATTTTATCTCAAATGCAGTTGGGAGTACAGATAGTATTTGCCATATGTGTTTTGCTTTTTCATCCATCAGGTTATATACAGATAAAATAGAGTCCTTAATATTATCAGGTATACCCGTACTATAGCTCGCCAGTATTTCAGTTACGTAAAATGGATTGCCACCTGAAATGCTGTAAACATCTTCTCCGCTCCATCCTCTCTCCAAGGATAGCTTTTCAACTGCTTTCTTCGAAAATGGTGTTAATTGCAATCGTGTAAAAGAACCTGCTGGAAGTTGACCCAGAACATTTCTTAATGGATGGTTGGAATGAATTTCATTATCACGGTAGGTAAGAATAAACAGACAACGAACATGTGTAATACGTCTTGCAAGAAATTTTATAAAGTCCAACGTAGCTTCATCTGCCCAATGTATATCCTCGAATACAATTATCGCTGTTTGTTTCTTAGTTTCTAAATTATGAAGAAAACTAGCAAACAATACCGAACGATCTGTTGCGCTCAAATTGCTCTCCCAGTTTTCACCCTCCAACTGCCAAAGGATATCATATAAAGGTGCTAATGGCCTGGGTGTGAATAATGCGTCGCAACTCCCCTGGTATATGTTATATTCATTCCTTTTGTCATTGCAAAAGGATTTCACCAAAGAAGTCTTGCCAATACCAGCTTCTCCACTGATTAATACACAATGTCCCTCATTTTTTACAACACTTTCAAATCTGGTTTGAAGTGAACTTAAAAAACCTGCTCTTTCAATAAGCTCCGTAATCATATTCAAAATAAGGAATGGTTTTTCTTAAAATAGGTAAAACCCCTTAATCGTTTCAATAGAATTCAAGGTTGCTTTGCACGAAAGTTAAACGTGGACTTTAAATATTCTTAGTATAGCCGAGAAGATACTATACGCCAGGTTTTTAAAAATACTATTGTTTGTTTTTTTATTTGAACATCACACTTTCCATAGTTCGGGGAAAATAATGAAACAAGTGTTTTCATTTACACGGTACCTTTTTAAAAAAAACAAATCCTATTCCACTCTTTTTTCCGAGGTAATAGCCGATGGCTTTCGGGTGTGCCGGATTACTC
>DASTZB010000585.1:0-3100 GCA_035764525.1 Chitinophagaceae bacterium
TCCCACGATTGAATTGATTGAATGGCCGGTCTGTAACGTGTGATAAGCGATCCCGCAGCTGTATCAATCGTTGGTTTATATATTTTATTGCCAGTGATGCGATATGCATTACCAAAACTGCAAAACATCATAAAGCCAAGATCATGGTTTTGGGTGTAATGCTTTTCTTTTTCTAAAATGGAAAGTCTTTTCTCTGCTTCCTTGCGAATTGATTCGTCTTTTGTGTATTCATATATCAACCACAGCGAACCAGGAAAGAAACCACTGCACCACCATTTGGTATCGCTGTTGATTGATTTATTTTTTTGAGCAACATAAGATCTTGGCATGCTATCGTTCGGTGTATTCTTTGCTAAAATTTTGTATTGCTTTGCAGCAAACTGCATCTCCTCAGCAATTAATTCTCTCATCGATTGCTGTGCATTTGTATAAATGCTCACGACCAACATCGTTACGAAAATCCACAGCTTATTTTTATTGTAATGCTCCATTGATGTTGAATTTTTTGTGTTAAAGATTTTTAATCAGCAATTCTGCGTACACAGGTCGATGATCAGAGGCGTATGTTTCAGTTATTACAAAATGCTTTACAATTTTTATTTTTTTTGCTACTCGTTTGTCAAAAGCAATAAAATCGATTGCATCAGTGGGTGTATCCTGCGGTATTGTCGGCGTGCATTCTGTGCAGCTACGTTGAAATGCTTTATCTAAAAGCTTGATGGAATTACTCTTTGGAGTCGCATTAAAATCGCCACCAATAATAAAAGGTAACGAATCGGTTGCCATTTTTTTAATGATCACATTAACCTGCTGTTCCCTGTTTGATTCATTAACAACATCCAAATGTGTAGAGGCAAAACGAATGTATTTATTGTTACCTATGGTTAACCTGGCTGTCAGTAAAACTCTTTGCTCGGCTTTAGGATCAACATCTTTAGGCAAAAGCAAAGTTTGCACATCGCTGATTGGGTATTTCGACAATATTGCTACACCATAACCACCACCGGCAAAATCAAGCGCCTTTCCAAAACAAAAATACATGCCGCATGCCTTTGCGATTGCTTCAGCCTGATCCAGATCTTTTCCCGATCTTGAAGTGTTGACATCAATTTCCTGCAATGCAACGATCGAAGCATTACTCTGTTTCACTACGTTCACAATGGCTGAAACATCAATTAAATTTTTGCCCGGAGGGTTACAGTGATGTACATTATAGGTTAGCACCTTCAAAGTATCAACTCTTGCTTTATTATATTCTTTAAAAGCATTTAATTTAATTGGTGCAGCGACATTATTTTTACTTAATGCGGCACAAATAAATAAAACCACTAATTGCTTAAACATAACACACTTGCTTTTTAATTTCTCTAATAACTATTTTATTAGACGAGTATTTTTAAACCCTGGCATCAATTAAATGCCTCCAACTTACTTACTAATCATCCTTTTCAATTGGCTTTTTGTAATTTTAAAGTTGTTTTGCTTCTTGTTAATTCTTTTTTACTTGTTAATGTAATCCGCACTATTGTTTGACCTTTCCAAACTTTGCGAATCTCTTCATCTTCCGGCTCCTTTAAAACCACAGGGCTTTTTTCAATATTCCAAATATTAGCATCATACAAAAGATTTACTCTTGTTTCATCAGCCATTGTAAATGCAATAACCCCCGGTCGACTTATGTCAGGATTACATACAGTCATCAAATGCTGACTCACTGGCAAGTCTCCGTTCAATACATAATCATCAGTTATTTCCAACGATCCTTTTTTATACAAAGTCACTGTTCGCTTCCAACTTTTTATTTGTGCTTCTGAAGGATAGGCCGCAGCTATATTCATGGAAAGTGATGTGAGTTTATCGTTGTTAGTGTACTGAACATCCTTTGCAGTGAATTGCTCCCCTTCTTTTTGTTGTACACCATTCACTTCAGGCAGGTTATGATATGCTGAAGTATTAAACCAAAGTTTATATCTTTCATCAGAAAATGTTCTCCCTGTATATGTTCCTCTGCCTGCATCTACTAAAAGTGCTTGCCCGTTTACATACACAATAAAATCACCTACATCGTTATGATTGTGACTCTCTCCATTATGTCCTCCATGCGATGCCACAAATATGCCGTTGTTTGAGCGGGAGCACATCATTTGAATATCAGGCATCCAAACACTCTCAGGGCCTGTATATTTTTGCTGATACTTGAAACATTCTTTCATCGAAATAAGATTGAAAAAACGTCTTGATAGCATACGATCTGTAGGATCATTTGCGACTGAAGCAACACTCCTGGCCGCCTCAGTTCCAAACGCCATTAAATTTGAATCACTGATATCTTTTCCAAATCGGTAAAGGGTTGGCCCATCTACTTTCATTTGAGCTGTTGCATCACCTATATTCACAAAATACTTATCTGCAATGTGCATTTGATAAATGTAACTGGCGGTTTTTTTCAAAAATGGTTCAGTATATAAATTGATCTTTCCGGCTGTTGCACTATGTAATAAAGAAAGTGCATCGAATACACATCCTACTGATGCAAACCAATAAATTGGTCCTTCATTAATAGCACCATCGTTACCGAGGCCATTTAAATAATGATCAATCGTATTCAAGCCACGCTTAATTGCTGCGGCCCGTTTGGTTTCATCGGTCTCCAAAATAAGAGCAGCTGTAATATAATTCGACATGATCCACGGCGACCAGTTATTGAGACGGGTTTCAGGGTTAGTATTACCAATCCACCACCAGGTTGCTGTCTGCATGGGGTCCAACATCCTGCGCTTTACTTCACTTACAATTCTTGGTTTTAATTGTTTGGAGATTTTATCTAAATTATCGCCTAAGAAATAGTAAGTCCATGAAAGCAAAGAAGCCGTTTCAGCGGCAAATAAATCTACATAAGGAGAATCAACATTAGCCAACCCTGGAATATGTGCCGGTATTCCCCAAAAACTCTCTTCACAAATACTCCAAACATCATCCGCAATTTTATCATTGAAACGACCTTTACCCTCCACGGATTCTGCCATCACCAGATTAAACAGGTGCAAACGTCTTGCGGAATAAAGAGCCTCATATTGAGAACGGTTTTTAGTACGTGAAA
>DASTZB010000586.1:0-2377 GCA_035764525.1 Chitinophagaceae bacterium
AACAACCGGCTTAGTTAGCGCCTCTAAAAATTGCCGGAAATCATTTTCCCTTTTTGCATAGAATCCGAACTCATGCTGAATCATCACTATCCTGATATCTGCATTATTATTAATGGTTTTTACCAATCTTGTGAATGCCTCAGGATGATCGGTGTTAAGAACATATTTTATTTCATCCGTGTAATCATGTTTTTCATTTTCCGATTCCAGGGCACAAATTCTTAGCTTGAATGAATGGTTGAATTTATTATTCAGTGCTTTTATTAAATCCTGCGAATAGGTTGCAATGCCGCACTCGCGCGGAGGATAAGAAGTTATAAATAAAATTTCCGGCAAGACATTTCCTTTATCTGAATGTTTAGCTCCGTTTTTTGAAATAGCCTTAGGAAGTAATTCATTCATCACATCAACCCCCTTTTTTAAAACAATTTTATTTTTCATCTTTATTAAGATTAAGAAGCAGATCAGCTAAGAGCGAAGACAAACTCATAGACGCACATGCGATCCGTTCATCAGCTGCTCCATAATAAATATATAAGGTATCATCTACCACAACGGTACCGGTAGGAAAACACACGTTGTTGACCTCGCCTTTTAATTCCCATTCATGTTCAGGTTTAAACAAAGGATATGGCAGCCGGGCAATTTCTTTCTGCGGGTTTTCTAAATCCAGTAATGCCGCGCAAGCCGAATACACATATCCCTTTGTTGTATCGTGCACTCCGTGGTAAATCAATAACCATCCGCGATTTGTTTCAATCGGTGGGCACCCACCTCCAATATAGCTTACTTCGTGCTTATATTTAGACGAAAGCACGATGCATTCCTTAAATCGCAAAAAATAATTTTGCCAGAATTCCTTAGTGAGTTCCTGCAAGCTGTTAACTGAAACAATTTGTATGTCCGGTCTTATACGATGAAGAAAATATAGTTTGCCGTTAATTCTGTGGGGAAAAAAAATCACATTCTTATCCCACATGATAGGATGTTCCTTATTATATCGTGCGTACTTGTTGTTTAATTTACCCTTACGCTCGGTGAGCTGCTTAAATTCTTGATATTTAATTTGCGGAACAATTAATCCTTGCTTTTCAAAATGATGCAAATCTTTTGAAGTAGCTAACGCGCCCAGTGCAGTTACACCGTCATATGCAGTGTAGGTGAGATAGTACAAGTCGTCAATCTTTACAATTCGTGGGTCTTCAACACCCTGCGACTCATAATCAAATTGCGGAGAGAGCACCGGGGTGTCAAACCTTTCTTCTACCGTGAAAGGACCTTTCAATTTGCAATAGCCGATGCTGGAGTAATTGCCTTTACTCACTGCCCTGTAAAAAAGATGATTGTAGTCGCCTCTGCTTATTACTGCAGGATTCAACACCCCTTCGTTTTCAAAACCGTGAGCGGTCTTCTCTATAAGGATTCCTTCTTTTTTAACTTCTGCCACTAGCTGTCTCTTTCCATTTTACTGATTTACTTTTTATAAGAATTAATGAATGGCCAGACCGATGGTTGAAACTCCGGTGGATAGGTCAAGGAATCCTCCGAGATGATTATTGAAATGGTATTCTGTTCCAACATGTAAATCAAAGTATACTGACCTTGCACCGTGATATACGTTTTGGTCGCCATAGTAATCATCGTCCCAGGATGAGTTGATTATTGCAAACCCCAGTGAACCTGCCAGGTAAAAATCCCATTTGGAATTTGCCTGCAGTAAGTCATCAAAATAGTATGTGCCTTTAAGTCCTATCGGAATAACGGTTTCATGGTAGTAATAATTCCGGTATGGGTAATTCACGTTGTTGTCTTTCCAGTAGTAGCCGTATTTATAGGTATAGAAAGTGATAAAAGGAGCTAACGTAAAATTATTGGAAATATTAAATTCATAGTTTAAATGAAACACCGGAACCGAGTGGCCGATGTATCCATAATACCCTATCCCTAAACCTAAGTTTAAGGTCTTTCCATATTGTTCCGAAGGTTTTGATTCCTGTGCGGAGCTTTTAAAACCCATCACTGCGAGGAAGAATATGGAAACAATGATTATTTTTTTCATTTTATTTGTTTTAGATTGCCGCATCTGGCGGTACAGGTGTAAATAAATTTCACAGTACAAAAGTGCTTCCTCTCATACCGATATGTTTTATACAATTAAACCTATAAGTTACATTATTCACACATTTTTAAATGGTTTGCACAATAGTGCAGCTAATTATTCGCACCGGCTATTTCAACATGAAAGCCGGGCGCGACACCCGGCATTGCTTCATGTTTTGTCCTGCAGTTTTGCAGGTATTTTCTTTTTAAGAAATCATATAATACATCCTGGCCCCGATTTTACACAAAGTGAATTCCGCTTCTGGAAATTCATCCA
>DASTZB010000587.1:0-30005 GCA_035764525.1 Chitinophagaceae bacterium
TATTGATGCCTGTGTAAAACTGAGTGATCGGTATATGACAGATCGTTTGCTTCCTGATAAAGCAATCGATGTGATGGATGAAGTGGGGGCAAGAGTGCATTTGAAAAATATCAATGTGCCGCCAAATATTGTGGAGCTGGAAAAAAAGATTGAGGATGTAAAGAATGAAAAGAATAAAGTGGTAAAAAGCCAGAAGTTTGAAGAAGCAGCTTCTCTTCGCGATACTGAAAAAAGATTGGCAGAAGAATTGGAAAAGGCAAAAAATGAATGGGAAGAAGAAAGCAAGCATAAGAAATATCCAATTGGTGAAGAAGAAATAGCTGAAGTAGTGAGTATGATGACAGGTATTCCTGTGAAAAGAATGGTGCAGGCTGAAACAGAGAAACTTCGCCGTATGGCCGATGACATGAAAAATATGGTAGTAGGACAGGAAGAAGCGATAGCTAAAGTAGTAAAAGCCATTCAGCGTAATCGTGTGGGATTAAAAGATCCAAAGAAACCGATCGGTACTTTTATTTTCCTTGGGCCTACAGGTGTTGGTAAAACGGAGTTGGCAAGAGCATTAGCAAGATATATGTTCGACAGCGAAGATGCGCTGATAAGAATTGATATGAGTGAGTACATGGAAAAATTCACTGTAAGCCGTTTGATCGGTGCACCTCCGGGATATGTGGGTTATGAAGAAGGCGGCCAGTTGACTGAGAAAGTTCGCCGCAAACCTTATAGTGTGATCCTGCTTGATGAAATAGAAAAAGCTCACCCGGATATTTATAATATTCTGTTGCAAGTGCTGGATGATGGCCAGTTAACTGATGGTTTGGGTAGAAAAGTAGATTTCAAGAACAGCATGATCATTATGACATCTAATATTGGTGTTCGCCAGTTAAAGGATTTTGGTGATGGTGTTGGTTTTGCTACCGCATCAAAAACACAGAACCTGGATGAAAGCAACAAAGCTGTAATTGAAAAAGCCTTGAAACGTACTTTCTCTCCCGAATTTCTGAACAGGATCGATGATGTGGTAATATTTAATTCACTTAGCAGGGATCATATTTTCCAGATCATTGATATACTGATGAAGAGTGTGATGAAGCGTTTGAGCAATCTCGGATTCAGCATGGAGCTGACTGAAGATGCAAAATCTTTTATTGCTGAGAAAGGTTACGACCAGCAATTTGGTGCAAGACCTTTACACAGGGCTATTCAGAAATATTTGGAAGATCCACTTGCAGAAGAAATACTTTCGATGCAGGTAAAACATGGGGATATATTGATCGCTGACCTTGATAAAGAAAATCAAAAGATCAAGTTTTCTTTAAAGCAAGGCAAGGAAGGGAAAGAAGAGAAATCAAAGGCTTGAAAATAAAATTAACAATATAAATTACCCCGCATTGCGGGGTTTTTATTTGTGTTGTATATTACAATAAGAACTGTCCATTATGAGAACTCGAAAGTTGCACCTATTTTTTCCATTAATTTTTGTTGCTTCAGGCTTATTTGCCCAACCAACTATAAATTCTTTTTCGCCAATTTCAGGACCTGTTGGAACTGCGGTGACAATTATTGGTACTAATTTTAGTGCAACACCTGCAAACAATATTGTTTTTTTTGGGGCAGTCAGAGCAAATGTAACGACCGCCAGTGCTACCTCACTTACTGTGACAGTGCCGGCAGGTGCAACCTATCAACCCATCAGTGTCACAGTTAGTAATCTTACAGGTTATTCCAACAAGTCATTCATTCTTACTTTTCCGGGAGGAGCTAACATCATACAATTCCCTGATAACAGCAATAACACATTTGCCATACCGATCGATTCAACAACTGATCTGCATCCTAATGGTATTGCATTAGCTGATTTTGATGGTGATGGTAAATCAGATATTGCTACGCCTAATAATTATAACACCGGAGCTCCAAATGCATCAGTATCGATCCTTAGAAATACAAGTGCAAATGGTCAACTATCTTTTGCTTTAAAGCAAGATATTAATACAGGTATTCAAACCTATGCTATTGCTGCAGGAGACCTTGATGGAGACGGCAAGCCTGATATGATCTCGTCAAGCATAGTAACCAGGACCATATCTGTATTCAGGAATACGAGTACTGTTGGTGCGATAACATTTGCACCAAAGATCGATTTTCCTACAGGTGATAATCCTTATTCGATCGTGATCGCTGATTTGAACAATGACGGAAAGCCTGATGTGAGTATTGCAAATTATTTATCAAACACATTTTCAGTATATCGCAATACAAGTTCAATTGGAAATATTTCTTTGGCAGCAAAGATTGATTTTGCAACTGACCCTGGCCCCAATTTTCTTGCATCAGGAGATATAGATGGCGATGGTAAAACCGATATTTCAATTGTGAACCAGCTTTTTAATACTGTATCCGTTTTTCGAAATACCAGTTCCGGAGCAACGATTACATTTGCTCCCAAAGGAAATTTTACAACGGGAGATGAACCTTTCGGAGTGACAACTGGTGACCTGGATGGAGATAGTAAGTTGGATTTAGCAATTGTTAATCATAACTCAAATACTTACTCTGTTTTTAGAAATACGAGTAATGCAGGTACAATTACATTTGCAGCCCGCCAGGATTTTAATATAAGCTTACTTCCATCTAATGTTACAATCGCAGATATAAATGGAGATAGTAAGCTGGATATATTTGTAGCTGCTTTTAATAGTTCGGTATCACAGAACACCAGCAGTATCGGTAATATTTCATTTTCTGCACCGGTGCCTTTATTCACTTGTACTGCAAATTTTATTGCTGCGGGTGATCTTTCAGGAGATGGAAAACCCGATATCGCCGCATCTTGTTTTACGACAGAACTAGTTTTTTTTCATAGAAATAAAAATAACGAACCTACCATTCGCTCGTTTAATCCGACTACTGCCGGCACCGGAGCAACCGTCACTATTACTGGAGTAAATTTCACAGGAGCATCTTCGGTGAAGTTTGGCGGTGCTCCAGCCACATCATTTAACGTTGTTAATTCTACGACTATCACGGCTGTTGTTGCGTCAGGTGTTTCTGGTGCAATATCTGTAACAGGTACTTATGGTACTGATTCATTAGAAGGTTTCGTTTATGCAGGCCCACCGGTCATTAGCTCTTTCTCTCCAACTCTGGGCGCAACAGGCACGACTATAACTATTAATGGTTTTAATTTCACTGGCACAACAGCAGTAAGTTTCGGAGGAATGGCAGCTTCATCTTTCAGTATAGTTTCTTCAAATATTATAGAGGCGGTAGTAGGACCGGGTACTTCTGGAAATGTATCCGTAACAACTCCATATGGTACTGGCAATCTTGGCGGGTTTTTGATATTGCCGTCCATTAGTTCATTTAATCCAACATCTGCTGGTACAGGAACTACAGTAACAATAACAGGTAATAATTTCAATGGAGTTACTGCCGTAAGTTTTGGTGGTGTTCCCGCTACATCTTTTAATATTGTCAATGCTACTACGATCACAGCTATAATTGCAGCTGGTGCATCTGGAAATATAGCTGTTACCAATGCAAATGGAACTTCAACTATACCTGGGTTCATTTATATTGTACCACCATCATTAACATCTTTTACTCCTTTGTCTGCAGGTACCGGTACAACAGTTACAATTAGCGGAACGAATTTCACTAATGCATCTTCAGTGAAGTTTGGCGGTACCAATGCAAGTTCCTTTGCAGTTGTAAATTCAACTACAATTACTGCTGTTGTTGCGTCGGGAACTTCAGGAAATGTAAGTGTAACAACACCGGGAGGTACCGCTTCGCTTGCAGGATTTATTTATATTCCTCCACCTACTATTACATCGTTTACACCTATAAGCACAGGAACGGGTGGCGTTGTTACGATATCTGGTACAAATTTATCCGGTGCTATAAGTGTAAGTTTTGGTGGAATAGCAGCCGCTTCATTTGATGTTGTTAACGCAACTACCATTACTGCTGTTGTTGCATCTGGTGCTTCAGGATCGGTGACCGTTGTTACACCAGGAGGAACTGCTAATAAGACGGGTTTTATTTTTACATCGCTTACAATAATAAACTCTTTTAATCCAATATCTGGCCCACCAGGAACTGTTGTAACCATAATGGGAGCAAACTTTAACCCGGTGGCAGCAAATAATATTGTTTATGTCGGAGGTGTACTAGCAACTGTGTCATCCGCTACTTCCAGTACATTAACTATCACTATTCCATTTGGCGCTTCTCTTTCGCCGATCACAGTTTTATCGAATGGTAAGTTGGCTTCATCAACATTACCATTTACAATAACCTTTGCCGGTGGTGGGCCTTTTACTTCAACTTCTTTTGCCGGAAGAACAGATTTTGTGTCTGGCAACAATCCCCGATACCTTGCAAGCGGTGATATAGATGGCGATGGTAAACCAGATATTATATCCGCCAACAATGGCTCCAGTTCTTTTTCTGTGTTTAAAAATTTAAGTACAAATGGCATATTAGCATTTGCTCCTCACCAGGATTTTCCTACTCTCGCAAACCCATATTCAGTATCCGTTGGCGATATTGATTGTGATGGCAAATTAGATATTGTGGTTCTCACAGGCAATTCGCTATATCGGGCTTGTGTATTTAGAAATACAACCAGCAATGGAATAATCTCATTTGGCCCGGCACTTGAACTCTTTGTATGGCATATGCCAGTAAATGTTGTCATTGAAGATTTGAGCAGAGATGGCAAGCCGGATCTTGCAATGACAAATGAAAATACCACAACAGCAGCCGGTGAGCTCTTTATGATAACCCTCCAAAATACAACTGTCAATAATAATATATCATTTGATTCGCCAATAATGCATATAATCTCAGGTAATGTAGCAAGCTATAATGAATACCCAACCCGGATTGCTATTGGAGATATGGATGATGATGGCAGAAAGGATCTTGTGATCGGATTTAGACATCAGGTTTCAAGGCATGTTATATGTATCATGAGAAATACAAGCAACGGTAACTTTATCAGCTTAGGGCGGATAGATATTACAACGACAACGACTTCACAGGATCGCAACTTAGCTGTTGCCGATCTTGATGGTGATGGTAAATTGGATATAATTGGAGAGACTGCTTCTTTTCGTAATAATGGAGGGTTTGGTTTTACAGAGCTGCTTCAAAATGAGGCACTGACTGTTGGCACAATTGGCGATTTAAATGGTAACGCTAAACCTGATTATACTCAAATTTTTCCAAGCCCTAATATTTCGGTTGCTGATAATGTCAGCAGTGGTTCAAATATTGCTTTCAGTCCAAGGGTGAGTTATACAACTGGCAATAATCCTTATCATGTTATAGTTGGTGATTTTGATAATGATGGCAAGCCCGAAATTGCCACTGGTAATTATAATGATAACCGTATCTCGATTCTAAAAAATAGTTTCGGTTATACAGGTCCTTCGATTATTTCTTTTACACCCGTAAGCGGACCTACAGGAACAGTTGTCACAATTACAGGAACCAATTTCACGGGAACAACAGCGGTAAGTTTTGGTGGAATAGTAGCGGCATCATTCACTGTAAATTCTGCTACAAGCATTACAGCAATTGTTGCTGCAGGAACAAGTTCCGGTAATGTAACGGTGGTAACACCGACTGGTACTGCATCACGAGCATGGTTTACAGTTATACCCGTTCCTCCAACCATCACATCTTTTACACCAACAAGTGGCGGGAATGGTACCAGTGTGACAATCACTGGAACGAATTTCAGTGAAGTAACCTCTATAAGTCTTGGAGGTACCGATGCATCTTCATTTATAGTCAATAGCCCTACCAGCATAACTGCAATTGTTGCATCAGGTGCTTCAGGAAATGTTACGGTAACCACATTGGGTGGTTCGGCTTCTCTTGCCGGGTTTACATTTGTTCCACCTCCAACCATTTCATCTTTTACACCAACTACTGCACCATCCGGTGGTACTGTTACAATTACAGGAACAAATTTTACAGGTGCTACTGCTGTTAGTTTTGGAGGAACAGCTGCATCATCATTTACGGTTGTAAATGCTACCACAATAACAGCAGTAATAGGTTCGGGTGCATCGGGAAATGTAAGTGTGACTACACCAGGCGGAACTATGTCCTGGTCAGGGTTTACATTTATTGCTTCTCCAACAATTACATCATTTACTCCGACTAGTGGAGCAACAGGAGCAACAATCACTATTACAGGAACAAATTTTACAGGTGCTACCGCTGTAAGTTTTGGTGGAATAGCATCATCTTTTACAGTTGTAAATGCTACTACAATAACAGCCGTAATAGGTTCAGGTGCATCTGGAAATGTAAGTGTGACTACACCCGGTGGAACGGCGACAGCTTCAGGCTTTACATTTAATTCTGTCACAGGTATTGGCGGCCCGGGCAGTATCAATTCAAAAGAACTTGTTGTAAACCCTAATCCGGCAAAAGACTTTCTGATAATAAAACATCCGGCATCAAATAAAAATGCTGAATTGAATTTTTATGATATTCTCGGAAGGAAAGTAAAAACAATTTTGCCTGTTCGGAATTCAAGACAAACTGATGTGATATTAAATTATATGACTCCGGCCATATACACAATTGTATGGAATGATGGTACCCGTGTACTAAGCAGGATAATTGTAATCAATTAAGATCCTATAGCTTTCTTTAAAAAAACTTAATCCCGGTAACAAACACCGGGATTTTTTATTTCGCTTAAATCACAGTTATTTGCAGCATGAAAAAATATGCAATAATAGTTGCAGCAGGATCAGGTACAAGAATGGGAGGAACGGTGCCGAAACAATTCTTATTGGTAAATAACAAGCCAGTCCTTTATTATACGCTTCAAACTTTTTTAAACGCCTTTGCCGATATACAAATAATACTCGTACTGCCGGTTGATTACACTGATATGGGCCAGGAGATCATTGATGCATATTTCGACAAAGAAAAGATCAGGATCACAGCCGGCGGTGATACAAGATTTCAATCGGTAAAAAATGGATTGCAATTAGTGGAGGATGATTCAATAATTTTTGTTCATGATGGTGTAAGATGTCTTCTAACGGAGAATCTTATTCATCGATGTTATGCAAATGCTTTTGAAACCGGCACCGCAATCCCTGTTATTGCCAGTAAAGACAGTGTACGAGTTGTTCATGAGGAAGGCAATGATGCGATAGACAGGAATAAAGTGATGCTGGTGCAAACGCCACAGACTTTTCATAGTAAAATTTTATTGCCTGCCTTTAAGATCGATTACAAAGAGAAATTTACAGATGAAGCAACGGTAGTAGAAGCATATGGATTGAAGGTAACCTTGGTTGAAGGCGAGGAAAACAATATCAAGATCACCAGGCCAATGGATCTGCTGATAGCTGAAAAAATAATTAATGAAAGGGATTGATCAGCCAAACCTGTAACCACGAAGAAAATCTTCGATCAACATTCTTTTCTTGCCTTCCAGTTGCACATCCTTCAGGAGTATATATCCATCCTTCGCTGCAAATTTCAAATAAGTTTTCCCATCAGATTCCCAACGCCCGGTTTTTGAAGTAGGCAATGAAAGCTCTTTTTCACTTCGAAATATTTTGATTGTTTTATCACCAAGCTCTGTAAATGCCCCGGGAAAAGGAGAGAGGCCACGGATAAGGTTGTGAATTTCATCAATAGATTTTCGCCAGTCTATGTTGCATGTTTCAGTGAAGATCTTTGGTGCATGTTTTAATTGACTGGCGTCTGAAGTCGGGAGTCGGGAGTCAGAATTTTCTGGCTGTTGACTGTGGACCGTGGACTGTGGTCTTTCCTGAAGTGTCCCATCAGCAATCCCTTTCACTGTTTCCACCAATACTCTTGCGCCGATCTCTTTCATTTTATCATGCACTTCGCCTGCAGTTTCATTTTCATCAATTGGAAAGCTTTCCTGCATTAAAATATCACCGGTGTCTATTTCGTGTTTTAGTTTGAAAGTTGTTACGCCTGTTTCTTTTTCCCCGTTAATTACTGCCCAATTAATTGGAGCGGCGCCACGATATTGTGGTAATAGACTTCCGTGAAGATTGATTGTACCCAGTGGTGGCATATTCCACACTGATTCGGGTAACATTCGAAAGGCAACAACAATTTGCAGGTCTGCATTCAGTGATCTTAATTCTTCTAAGAATTGCAGATTCTTTAATTTTTCCGGCTGCAAAACTTTTATGTGACGACGAATAGCATATTTTTTTACAGGGCTCTCGGTCATCTTCATGCCGCGACCTGCCGGTTTATCAGGAGCTGTGATCACACTAACAATATTACATTTCGCTTTTACCAATGCATCAAGGGATGCAACAGCAAACTCAGGAGTTCCCATAAAAACAATCCGCAATGATCGATGCTCATTCATAATTCCTGCGAAGATAAGTCCCAGAATTGTTCTTTATTATTTCAAATAGATCTTAAAATAACCGCATTCTTTTAATACTTCCTGGTAATAACGGGTATCACTATACTGCCTTAAGCTTTCGAAATTGGTAATGGCTTTTACATCGACCATATCCTCTCCCCAGTAATAATCATTTTTGCTGTATAATTTATTATTATACCAATCGTTTCTCTCGCATTTTGCAAGCAGGTAGTAACATTTGGCTTTTTGTTCCCCGTTTGTTGCTGCAGCCAAGGCTTTCAGGTAATAAGTCGTTGGTATTTTCATGCTGATAAGAAAATTTTTAAATACGCTATCGATGACTTGCGGAGAATAATGAGCATCACCAAGTATAGCGGATTCGTAAAAAAACCTTGCATTGCCATAATGTGACATATTGTAAAACGCATTACCCAATAATAAGGCGTTATTGTAAATATCTTTTCCTGCGACAATATTCGCCTTCATCTCTTTCATCTTCTGCAAGAGGGCAAGTTTAGTATAATGGATCCCCTTGTATTGCTCATGGTCACAATCGTGACAATCATTTATCCGTCCGTTAAATGGATTGCCAAGCAGGCCCTTTTTTGCTTTTTCACCTGATTTTTCTATGAGTGAAATAGCTTCATCGATCTTGTCAGCAAAAGCCATTTTTATTGCTTGGAATTCATACAGATCATCAAGAGTATTTTGGTAAAGATTTTTGCAAAGCTCTTCGTATGGAGTTTTATTTTTCTTCAATAAAAAAGCCTCCAGATCAGCTACGTTCTTATCTTTTGAGTAGAACGCAGGTTTTGAAACATAACATTCAGACTTAACTAATCGCATTTGGAGGCCATATTTTTTTGCTAACTCTTGTTTTATAGTTTCAAAAGCATAGTTGTAACGGAATGATTCCGGAGCGTCTTTACCACAACTTCGTAACCATTCTATGTCGTCCAGGATCTCCTTTTCAAATTTATCATCCACTAATGATGCGGCAGTAACTTTGTTAAGTACTTTCAGTAATCTTAATTGCCATTGTTTTATTTTTTCAATGCTGTTAATCTTTTCGGCCTTTTTATAATTGTTTTCTGCCATCAAATAATTATGATCCAGCATATGAAGATAGCCGGCAGCCACATCCCACATAAAAGGGTCATTTATATTTGGATCATTGGCAATGTTGCTGATCAATGAAAGTAAAGGCTTGTCAATTGTTTTGTCTGGGGCATTGTCAGAAGCGTAGTCTGCATAATCAGCATCCAATTGTCTTTCCTGTTTATTAACCGCTCTTGCCAGCAACAAATTCAATTTAATACTGGAGGGGTCTAGTTTATAAATTTCTCTTATTGATCTTTTCTCATCTTTATAGAAAACTCCCAGCATTTGCCAAAGAGTAATTTTTTCCTCCCTGTTCCTGCATAACGATAAAGTGATTTGCCAGTCTTTTTCCTCTTGCGGGTGAAAGCTATAGTGAGCAGTTGTTTTTAGATCATCACAACCATCATACACCAAACTATAATAATAGTTTGCTCTTCCAAATTCTTTTAATTTATAATGCGCCCCTGCAGTATAAGCAAGACAGCGGAAGAACATTTTGTTTTTTTCGAACAGATTTTTGTTTGACTCAAAAAATTCGATTGCTTTTTCGGGTGCGCCATTAAAAAAATAAGAACGTATTAGCTGAAACCAATAACGTTGTTTTAAAAACTTGTCCCCGGCATTGGTATAACCTGCAAGAAGTGCTTTGTTTAAAATGGCGGCGTTTTTATATGCTGTTTTTTTTGTTTGGTCATGGTCCCACCAATCATAAGTTACATTGGCAAATTGCTCTGCTTCTTTAGCCAGAGAAAGATAACCAAGAAACGCTTTTGTCTTTTTATCCGCTTTGGGTTTGAAAAATTGATAGGTTGCTAATGCTGCAGGTGGCATAACAATTTTCCCTTCCGTAAAACTTATGATACTGTCCACACAACCTTTGGAAGCACGGTCTAATAAAAAAGCATATTCTTCAACAGGAGCATTATTATTTAAATAAGCTAACCAGTCAGTTATATTTGATTCAATAAACCTGGTGGACTGTTGTTCATCATGCCCAATACCATAATAGAACAACTCGGAATAAAAGAAAGGGCTCAGTTTCTTTTCTACAAATGCTTCGGGTGTGAAATTGGAATTTTCATACCCTTCCCAATCGCCGCCGGCGCAAGCCAATATAATGCTTGTACCAATAATAAAGCTGCTAATTAACAGTGCGCAGAATTTCTTTGTAAATATCTTTTTCATACTGAACAAGGTTAGTGCTATCAAGATCGTAAAAAATTACATGAGAGAATTTTTTTCGGGCATATTTTTTTATTTGCGCTGACATAAATATGAGCTCATCTTGGCTGACTGATTCAAGTTTTACTTCATCGTTTTCCATGAAATAATATCCCGCTGTAAAACAAGAATGCCTGACAAGTAAACGGAAGGGGTTCACGAAAACAAAGTTGCTGTCATGCTGGAAATGAGAAGCAGAGATCTTGTTCAACAATTGAATTACCTTATTATCGCGGATCTGCTGTCCCCAACTGAAAATTGGCAATGCTATATCAATTGGTAAAGGATAACGGGATAGAGATGCATTATACATGGCTGCATTTGTTTTATCATAAATGGAATTAATGGGGCCGCTGTTTATTTCGCCCATGTTATAATACATTAAAACTCCCCGGTCAATTGGAGGTATACCGGTACGGTTATAATATTTTACCTGGTGTAAGCGAATGGTCGCTGATATAAATTGATTGGCAAGAGTGCGGTAGAAATTAATAAAAGAAAAATAAGCACCTCTTGTTTTTTCGGTCCAGTCACAATCAAACTGTATCTCTTTATTTTGTATTTGTTGTAATTGATTGATCTTGGAAACAAGTTTAAAAGTATTATTTGCAAGCAATTTCAGTTCATTACTGTCAATGTTTTCAAAAACCCGTTTCTTGATATAAACAACCGGTATAACTTCATATTTTTTAACTGAACTGTCGAGGGTGATCGGAGAAACGGGAGCGGCAGGATCCTGAAGAGTTTCTTTATCGACATCAAAGTAGCGTATATATAATTTCTTTACCTGGTCATTATCCAATACTTTTCTTTCTGTTACCGACAGAGAGAATGTTGTTTTCCAGTAATAAAAGGAAATTTCATTTGCCTGTTTGTTTTTACAGGAGGAAAGCGGTAAAAACAATAAAATGATCCTAAAAACAATTCGCAGCAATTGATGGTCAGTCATCACTGCGAAGTTATTATAAAGAAGTAAAGAAGTAAGTCTATTATTTGATACCACTAAAGATATTCTGGGCCAGTGCCCCAACTACCGGTATGGGTTTTTCCTGGCCATTTATTGCTGCGACCAAACCAAGCACCCATAACACGACAAGACCGATCCATAGCAAAAAGATAATTGCCCATCCCAAAAAAGGAACGAAGATCAGCATTATCTGAACAATATAACATAAGATGCCGAGGATCATAAGAAGTAAAGACTGCCTGATATGATAGGCAGCTAACTGCGATTTGTTGCTATTAAACATTACAAAAGCTATGATCCAGCCGATCCAGGTAAAATAACTGATAATGGCAATCGATTTTCCGTCCATGCCTGATGCTGCAGGAGCGGGAGTTGGGTTGGTTTCGGTAGACATAAAAGTTGATTTTGGTTTCTGAAATTTATTCAAAATCTTCGTACAACAAATATTTTTTTCTCACCACTTTAAATTCACCCAGTTTCGGTTCCCAACTTTTTCTTATTTCTTCTTCGCTCTTGCCATCTTTTATTTGCTGCATCAACGTATCAGTACCTGCAAGACGGGTAAATGAATTTGTTTTTAAAAAGAAGCTGTCCTTACCCGGGAAAATTTTATAGGCATCAAATAACCACTGTAATTGTATTTTATTATTTACTTTCTTTAACACTTCTTCGGGTGTTCCACCAAAATTCCAGCCATAACAAACTTTTCCATAATGCTTGGAACTTTTGGCTCCTTCATTTGGATTTGGAGTAAATGAAAACATATTTTTTGGCAACAAGGGATGCCCAATATATTCAAACGGTTTTATTGTACCACGACCTTCACTTAATGCTGTTCCTTCAAACAAACAAGTTGTGGGATAAAGATAGATCGATTGTATTTCCGGTAAGTTTGGCGAAGGTTTTACGGGCAAAACGTATTTGCTTTTATGTGTATAGTTCTTGCATCTAATAACCAAAAAGTGAAAAGGAGTATCGACCGTTTCCTTAGTGGTAATATTATAAGCATTAACCTCATTTGCTTTTTCTGACACCCATTTTTCGCCAAGCAGCAACATAGCATATTCTCCCATCGTCATTCCATAAACAATAGGTATTGGCTGCATGCCAACAAAGCTTTTAAACTTTACATCTAACACTGGCCCGTCAACATAAAAACCATTTGGGTTTGGTCTGTCTAATAACAATAATGGCTTATGATTTTCCAATGCAGTTTCCAAAAATTCCTGCATAGAAGAAATATAGGTGTAAAAACGAGTGCCGACATCCTGTATATCAAAAATCAGCACATCAATATCTTTTATGTCTTCCGCCGATGGCTTTCTTTTTATTCCATACAACGAAACAACTGATATTCCCGTTTTCTCGTCAGTGTAGTTACCTATTTTTTCACCAGCACTTGCAGTACCACGAAATCCATGCTCGGGTCCAAAGATCACTTTGATATTAATCCCAAGTTTTTTTAAAGTATCAACCAGATGAGTATTGCCGACCATTGATGTTTGATTAGCGAACACTCCGACTCTTTTGCCTTTTAAGAATGGTAAATAAACACTGATCCGTTCAGCTCCGGGTATAATTTTAGTATCCTGGTTTCTTATTTCTGATTTCTGATTGGTTTGCGCCTGGCAGCTTATCATAAATAAAGACAATGCTAAAAGCCCGGAAAAGATTTGTTTCATAAATTTCTGTTGTTTCAAATTTCAGAAAAATTATCAGTAAGACCTGAATTAATATTCGAAAGGTTGCATGATGATATTTCCGTAATTTGCAAACTCATTTTTTTCTTTTTGTCTTCTTAATTGCTCCGCAGAGTTGCTACAGTACAAGAGTGCGACCCTTCGACAAGCTCAGGGTAAACTGCGACGCAAATGTTGAGGAAAGAACTGAAAGATGAAAGGAGCGTCGCAAGGGACGGTGATTAGAAATTCATAAGTTGATCACAAAAAACATTAATCATGCAACAAGTAAAAAACGGTGACAAAGTAAAAGTACATTACCATGGTCGCCTGACAAGTGGAGAAACATTTGATTCATCTGAGGGCCGCGAGCCACTCGAATTTGAAGTGGGCAGCGGAATGGTGATAAAAGGATTTGATGAGGGTGTGACGGGTATGAAAGTAGGAGAGAAGAAGACAATAAATATTCCTGTTGAAAATGCATACGGTCCAAAGAATTCTGAAATGATCATTGAATATCCGAAATCTCAATTTCCCGAACATATTGAATTGAAAATAGGAACACCGCTTGTGATGAGCAGCGCCTCAGGACAACAGTTCCAGGTAAAAATTGTGGAGATAAAAGATGATGTTGTGATCCTCGATGCAAATCATCCGTTGGCGGGCGAAGAATTAGTTTTTGATCTTGAGTTGGTGGAAATAGTTGGTGCAAAGCCGCTGATCATAATGCCTTGATCTTTGCTGAAAATATTGAAGGTTGAAAGTTTAATGTTCTTTATAAACTTTCAACCTTCAAGGTTTAATTTTCAATTATTTTCTATTCAACCACCACCCCAGCCAAATGCCGGCCAATCCCCATGTAACAAAAGCATCCAGTAAATGACCGATGTATGCTTCTGTCGGTGTTTGAAACCAATTATGCATTGTATAAGGTCCGGCCATAAAAGTAAATAAGCCAACAGCAACAGAACCTGCAAGTACCCTTATTCTTGTTGGCGTGCCGCCACGGGTAAGAATGTAGATCAATGTAAAAACAAGAAACCAGTCAACTAGAAACCCGCGGACCATTGGCATTACCATGTCGCCTTTATAAGAACTTCTGTAGATCACAGTTGCCCATGGTTTGCCTTCCATATCTTTCATTAATTTTTCATGATCGTCCATTGAGGCGCCAGGCTGTACAGTAGGCAGCATGTACACTCCATCTTCTTTAAGTGAGGCAGAAAGCGAATTCATGACTTCGTTTTGCGCCGGTGAATATTTTGCTTCACCGCTGTGAACGGGCAGTATTGTCCACGATAGGAACTGCCATAAGAACACAAGGATAGCTCCAACAAAAGAGCCGATTAACCATTTTTTCATGATAGTTGATTTTGGTTTAGGAATAAAAGGTAGAAACTTATTTCATGTTTTGCAAGTGAAGTTGTTAACGGGCTTGTGAATCCTGATTGATCTTCCGTTGCGACGCACAGCCTGCACTGAGCAAAGCGAAGGGCTCCGTTTTACATTAGTAACTCCGATCTATCTTTTATCAATGGTGAATGGTCAATTGTGAATAGGAGAGTTAAATAAATTAACCATTGACCGTTCACAATTCACCATTGACAAGTTTCGTCGTATATTCGCTGTCCATTTTTATAAAGTATGTTTGAAAATTACAAGTTCACTGCCGGAGAAAGGTTTTTGCGTTATGTTCAGATAGATACCCAAAGCGATCCTCTTTCAAAGTCAAATCCATCGACCGAAAAACAAAAAGATCTTAGTAAGATCTTAGCCGAAGAGTTAAAATTAATAGGTGTGGCTGATGCGCACATGGATGAGTGGGGTTATGTTTATGCAACCATTCCTTCTACTACTGAAAAGAAAGTGCCGGTTATTTGTTTTTGTGCTCATGTTGATACGGCTCCTGATTGCAGCGGCACCGATGTAAAACCTATTGTTCATAAAAATTACCAGGGCCAGGATATTGTTTTACCCGATGATACTGCACAGGTTTTAAAAACCACTGATTATCCATACCTGCAAACACAAATTGGGAATGATATTATCACTGCGTCGGGAAAAACATTATTAGGAAGTGATGATAAAGCCGGTGTAGCAGAGATCATGGACCTGGCAAATTTTCTAATGACGAATAATGATGTAAAGCATGGCGAAATAAAGATCCTTTTTACGCCTGATGAAGAAGTGGGAAGAGGAACTGAAAAAGTTGATCTGAAAAAACTAGGGGCAGACTTTGCTTATACACTGGATGGAGGTAATGCGGGAAGTCTTGAAGATGAAACTTTCAGTGCAGATGCTGTGGAAGTCATCATTCATGGCGTAATTGCACATCCCGGTTATGCAAAGGGAAAAATGATAAATGCGATGAAGATCGCCGGGGAAATTTTGGCCGCACTTCCTAAAGACAGGTTATCACCAGAATCAACCGAAGGAAAAAGAGGATTTATTCACCCCGTAAGATTGGAGGGCATTGCAGAGAAATGCAGTGTTGATTTTATCATTCGTGATTTTGATACAAAAGGCCTTCAAAAAAAAGAAGATTACCTGCGTACGCAAATTGAAGAGTTGATGCGACTTTATCCAAGAGCAACTTTTGAATATAAGGTGAAGGAACAATACCGTAACATGAAAGAAGTATTGTTGCAGCATCCTCAAGTAGTGGATCATGCGAAGGAAGCAATTAAAAGAGCAGGACTAAAAGTAAAAATTGAAAGCATTCGCGGTGGTACGGATGGTAGTCGTTTATCATTCATGGGTTTACCTTGCCCAAATTTATTTGCTGGTGAACAGGCAATACATTCAAAGCTTGAATTCATCAGTGTGCAGGATATGAATAAAGCAGTAGAAACAATGGTACATCTTGTAAGCATCTGGCATGAGAACTCCTAAATACTATCCTTCCAGACTCTCATATACCAATAAATAGGATACCCAATAATGCCTGCAAACAAGAAAACTAGTATCCATATGATCCTTTCTGTTGAATCCATTGCTTTGTGTCTTAACAGGTGCATGATAAAGAAGACAAGCAGGCCAATTGAAAGTATGCCCAATCCAAATACAAGAATAAATATGGGACCTAATGTGCTGAATACTTCCTGCGGTGCTGGTTCATAAGTTTTATCCCATTCAACGAAAGTGGGTATTAACCATAAAATCATGAAAAGTAAAACAAAAAGAAGAACGATCGGCAGGAAACTTAGAATGCCAATAAATAGTTTTGAGCTACGTGACATAAAAAAGTTTTTGTAAAGTTAGTTCTATTCTGTTCTGTCTGTCACTTGCTGTAAAATATTTCCCTCTCCATTGAAATTCTTGGTACTTTAGCTCACTCAAAATTTTTTATATGCAACAATTTTGGTCCCAATACTGGTGGACTTTGATCATCCTTATTATTTTCTTTGGTTCTTTTTATACCATCAACCAGGGTTTTATCGGTGTTATTACCATGTTTGGCAGGTATCGCAGAATAGCCAGGCCGGGACTGCGAATGAAATGGCCGATCATCGAATCAGTGCATAAAAAAGTGTCTATTCAAAACCGTTCTGTGGAATTAGAGTTCCAGGCGGTGACACAGGACCAGGCAAATGTCTATTTCAAAAGCATGCTTTTATATTCTGTTCAAAATGCTGATGAAGAAACCATAAAAAAGGTAGCATTCAAATTCATTGCAGACAGGGACCTGATGCAGGCCTTGATCCGGACAATTGAAGGCAATATCCGTTCTTTTGTTGCTACAAAAAAACAAGCAGAGGTATTAGGTCTCCGCAAAGAAATTGTTGAATATGTAAAAGAACAGGTCGATCATTCATTGGAAAATTGGGGTTATCATTTACAGGACCTCCAAATAAACGATATCACATTTGACAAAGTGATACTTGATTCAATGAGCAAGGTAGTAGCAAGTAATAACCTCAAGGCTGCCGCAGAGAATGAAGGTCAGGCTTTGTTAATTACGAAAACAAAATCTGCCGAAGCAGAAGGTAATGCAATAAAGATCTCAGCAGAGGCAGAGAAGGAAGCAGCAAGACTTCGTGGACAGGGTGTAGCATTATTCCGCATGGAAGTGGCGCAAGGTATGACGGAAGCAGCTGAACAGATGAAGCAAGCCAATCTTGATACCAATGTAATTTTATTCAGTATGTGGACGGAAGCGATCAAGAATTTTGCTGAGTTTGGAAAAGGCAATGTTATCTTCCTTGATGGAAGTGCGCAAGGCATGGAAAATACAATGAAACAGATACAGGCTTTGATGATTAAACCTGCAGGCTCTACACCTAAATAGTTATTTGCGAAAGTTTAACTGTTTTATATAAGCGTTGTTTGATTGTTGTTAAAGAACTCTAAAACTTAACATGCCTCCACAACGTGGCATTATTTTTCTCGTTTCATCCACAGTTGTTGAAAAGTTATCTATTCCTGAGAACTTCATAGTACTACTTTTACGAACCAAAGAAAAAATGAAATGATTGATCTTTTACAGATTTCCGACTCGTTGAACCAGATTGCAGGTCATATTAATGTTGACCGCAATAATGATGGCAGCATCAGTTTTATGGAGCTCCTTTTTATGGGTGGATGGATCATGGTACCGCTTGCTATTATGTTGTTACTGGCCATCTATGTATTTACAGAACGTTACATTGCCATACGCAATGCTTCAAATATTGATCAGAATTTCATGAATATTGTCCGAGATCATATTGTAAGCGGTAATCTTGTTGCGGCAAGAAGCTTTGCAAAAAACTCGAATAACCCCGTTGCCCGGATCATTGACAAAGGATTGCAGCGTGTTGGCAAACCAATTGAGAACATTGAAAAGAGTATGGATAATGTGGGGCAATTGGAAATGTATAAATTGGAAAAGAACCTGGGTATTCTTTCCGTTGTTTCCAAAGCAGCGCCAATTTTTGGTTTTGTGGGAACGCTGATCGGTTTGATGCAATTGTTTGCGAATATTCAAAAAGCAAATGAAGTGGAGATCAATGTTGTTTCGCAGGGTATTTATACAAAGCTTATTACTTCAATAACAGGTTTGGTCATAGGATTGATCGCTTATTTTGCCTACAGCTATCTCAATACACAAATAGATAAGACATCAAACAAGATGGAAGCCGCTGCTGCCGATTTTCTTGATGTATTACAAGAGCCAACTCACTAATCACCTGAAGAATGAAGTTTAGAAAAAAACATAGAACAGAGTCGGAAGTGTTTACAGATTCACTGAATGATATTCTTTTCATTTTGCTGATGTTCTTTTTGATAACTACCACACAAGCTAACCCGAACGTAAAAACGGTGAACACTCCACGTGGATCAAAGGATAGAAAAGTGAAGCAAAGTGTTACAGTTTCTATTGATGCTGCACAAAAGGTTTATATCGGTCAAAGAGAAGTGCCTCCGTTCCTTCTTGATTCATTTTTGAAAATTGAATTGGATAAACACCGCAAGTCTCCTGATGATACGCTGACAGTCGTAGTAAATGCCGACTCTATTTCTTATCATGCCGGCTTTATAAAAGTGCTGGAAGCAGCTAAAAAGAATAATGCAAAGGTTGCGGTGAACGTCAAGAATTAATTATAGCATAGCTTTGATCATCCTGCTTCTCTTTTTCCTTATTGTTTCTATTTAAGGATGAATTAATTCCCAAGTAATTTCCCCTTGTATTTTCCTCACTTAGGATATATTTTCATGTTTGAAATCCTAATCCATGAAAAGATTATCCGCATTCTTTTTTATTTCGATATTTTTCTTTTCTTGCCAAAAAGATAAACAAGTGTCTATCGTTGGGTTGTGGACGGAAATTTCTGATTGTATCAGAGATAACTCTGGAATGCTTATATGCGGCGATGCTCCAAAATTTCCTTTAAGGTTAACACTTTCGGAGGATGGCAAGTATTATGCTTTCAATGATGTGCCTGCTGGGCAAGGGATTTATCACTACAATTATTGGAGCAATCAATTAACTTTTGAAGACTCAGGCGGTACAGTAAGCATTGTTACTGTCTCAGTTCTTAATGACAAATATCTTGTTACAGATTATTCAAGAAATGGTGTAGTTGAGTATAGGCAAAAATATTTAAGGAGATAAAACTACACAGAGGCCATTACCATTCTGTTTTTTCCTTGCATATCTTTTTTCAATTCAACATTTACGAATCCCGCAGATCGAAACGTGTTTACAACATGATTACCTAAAGCTTCATTTATTTCAACAAATAAACTTCCCCCGGGTTTTAGATGATTTATTGAGAAACCTGAAAGTTTTTTATAGAACAACAAGGCATCATTATCGGGTACAAATAAAGCAAGATGCGGTTCAAATTCCTTTACACGTTCATGCATGGTGTTTATCTCGATTTGTTTTACATAAGGTGGGTTGCTGACAATTATATCGTATTGTCCTAACTCTTTCCATTTTTCTTCGTGCAGAAAATCGAACAAAAGAAAATCTACGTCAGCATCTAATTCTATCGCATTCTCAGTTGCTGTAAATAATGCATCACTGCAAACATCAATTGCTGAAATAGTTGCTTCGGTCAATTTCTTTTTTAAAATGATAGGAATACATCCGCTGCCTGTCCCTATATCAATAATATTTTGACTTTTAACTTTTGACTTTTGACTTTCTTTAATTATCCAATCAACCAACTCTTCCGTCTCTGGCCTCGGAATCAATACATTTTTGTTCACCTTGAATTTCATTCCTGCAAACCATGCTTCACCTAATACGTATTGAACAGGCTCGTTTTTCTTCAGTCTTTCTGTTATTTCATCCAGGCTTTCGAGTTGTGTGCAGGTAAGATAGGGGACTTTATTTTTTACTTGTTCTGCTCTGGGCATGTTTGTTATATGCTCAATCACCCGCTCAATGATGTTTCTTAATTCATCATTGTCATAAACATTCTTAAGTTCCTTGGTCAAAACTGTCCGGGCTTCATTCAGGGTCATTGGCAAACTTACGACGTGAATGGTGAATGGTCAATTTGTACAGTCATTAGGAAGGTATAATCTTTTACTTTTGTATTTAATCACCATTCGCTTTGACCATTCACGAAACATATATGCATCGTTGCCTTGAGCTGGCAAAGCTCGGTGCAGGCTATGTGGCACCCAATCCAATGGTCGGGGCTGTGCTCGTGCATGAAGAAAAAATTATTGGGGAAGGTTATCATCATCAATATGGCGGGTCTCACGCAGAAGTGAATTGCATAAATTCAGTTAAAGAGCAAGACAAGGATAAGATTTTAAGCTCAGTCTTGTATGTTTCACTGGAACCATGCAGTCATTTTGGTAAAACGCCACCTTGCTCTGATCTTATTATAGCAAATCAAATTCCCGAAGTCATAATTGGTTGTCGTGACCCTTTTAAGGAAGTTGATGGGAAAGGAATTGCAAAACTTTCTGCGGCAGGTATAAAAGTTATTGTTGGAATTCTGGAAAAGGAATGTAAACAACTCAATAAACGATTTTTTACTTTTCATATAAAACATCGGCCTTATATAATTTTAAAATGGGCGGAAACAGCAGACCGAAAGATTGCAGGTAACGGTCCAAATCGTTTATTGATCTCAAATGAACAAACAAACAGGCTTGTTCATAAATGGAGAAGTGAAGAAGCCTCGATCCTTATTGGTACGAATACCGCTTGGCTTGATGATCCTGAATTGACGACAAGAAACTGGGTTGGTCCATCGCCAATAAGGTTGGTAATTGATATGGAACTGAAATTACCATCAACTTTAAAAATATTTAATAGGAAACATAGAACAGTTGTTTTTAATAGGGTAAAGCATGAAGAACAAGATAATTTTATTTATTACCAGGTAACGGAAGATGTAAATCTTGTTCATCAAATTGTGAATGCGTTATATCAAATGAACGTTCAAAGTGTGCTTGTTGAAGGCGGTGCAAGATTATTGCAATCTTTTATCGATGAAGAAATGTGGGATGAAGCAAGAATAATTAAAAATGAAAAATTAATAATTAATAATGGGCTGGCAGCACCGGAATTATTACTTAAAGATGCAAAGCAGGAAATGACGATCTTGAATGACTCTATTAAAATTTATCAAAATGAATTGGGTTGAATGGTTAGGATATTTTGGGGCAGGATTAGTTGTTCTTAGTTTCCTTGTAAGTTCGAATGTAAGAACGATCCGGTTCGTTAATATGTTCGGCGCTGTTGCTTTTTTGATATATGGCATTTTGACCGATGTTAATCTCCCAATCATTATTCCAAATGCCTTCATTACCTACATCCCGTTTTATTATTTGTTTATAAAAAAAGACCCAAGCCCTGGCAAACAGTAATAGCGATAATAACTTTTATCAAACGATCGAAAGGGAATCCGTTGCTGAATTCAAAGACAGGGGTAGCCGCTTTCTTGCTTATGCTTTTCCAATTTCATCGGCCGATGATTTTAAAAAACGGCTAAAGCAACTGAAAGAAGAGCATCCCAAAGCAGTGCATCATTGTTTTGCTTATCGCATCGGCACAGATGGAAATAATTTTCGCAGCAGTGACGATGGCGAACCTTCAGGAAGCGCCGGGCGACATATCCTTGGACAAATCGACAGTAAACAATTAAGTAATGTTGCCCTAATTGTTGTTCGCTATTTCGGCGGCACATTACTTGGTGTGCCCGGTTTGATCAATGCATATAAAACGGCTGCCTCTTTCGCTTTGCAACTGAATCGAGTCATTAAAAAACCTATTTTGATAAAATACCGGCTGCAATTTGATTATACTATATTAAATGATGTTATGAGGATCATTAAAAAGAATGACTGTGTCATTTTAAAACAAGAGCTGCAACTGTTCTGTATGATAGAAGCGTCTATTCCCAGATCACAACTTGAGCTGTGCATTCTCCAGCTACAGGGTCTTAAGAGCATGGAATTGTCAGCTATTTAAAAATTTATTTTTCATCAACATTTTCACCCTTAAAATAATTTAACTTCATCGCTCAATCTAATGCTTACCTTATGCTTTCAAGAATCTTATTAGTAATTAGTTTTTTTATAGTCATTCTTCCTTCATTTTCCCAGGTTTCAATTATTCCTGAACCTGTTTCACTTCAGCAAAAAGTGGGAGTTTATAATCTTAAAACACAAATTGTGATTGAAGAGGGATCCACAAATTTAGCGGTCAAAAAAATTGCGGATTGGTTAAAGGAAAAGTTATCTGTTACTGGTTTGCCGGTTTCAATTGCTTCAGCTGCTGAAAAGGCCGATATTCATTTTTCCCTGAATAAAACGGCAAACAATACAATAGGCAAAGAAGGTTATCAACTTAGCGTATCAGCAAATAATGGCGTAACAATTACTGCCAACGAAGCTGCTGGTTTATTTTATGGAACACAAACTTTATTACAACTTCTTCCTCCTGCTATCGAAAGCAAATCAACTGTAAAAAATGCTTTATGGCCAATACCTGTGGTTGAGATCACGGATTATCCCCGCTTCGGATGGAGAGGGTTGATGTTTGATGTATCCCGCCATTTTTTTGGTGTGAAAGATGTAAAGGAATTTATCGATGATATGGCTGCCTATAAATATAATTTACTTCATCTTCATTTAACTGATGACCAGGGTTGGCGCATAGAAATAAAAAGTTTACCAAAGTTAACCAGTGTTGGCGCATGGAGAGTTGATAAGACAGGAACATTCGGTACATTTTCTAATCCTGACCCAAATGAGCCCCGCAATTACGGAGGTTTCTTTACTCAAAACGATATTAAAGAAATTGTGCAATATGCAAAAGATAGGTTTATCAATATTATGCCTGAGATAGAAATGCCGGGACATAGCCTGGCTGCTATTGCTTCATATCCTGAATTAAGCTGCACACCCGGTACTTATGCAGTAAACTCCGGAGAAAAATTTATGGTATGGCCACCCGGCGCACATTTTTATGGACTTGTTGATAACACTCTTTGTCCTGCAAATGAAAAAGTGTATGAGTTCATTGATAAGGTGATCACAGAAGTAGCGCAGCTATTTCCTTTCGAGTACATACATGTGGGAGGTGATGAAACAGCAAGGAATTTTTGGGAAAAATCAGATGCTATAAAAGACCTGATGAAAAAACAAGATCTAAAAAACCTTGATGAAGTCCAAAGCTACTTTGTAAAAAGAGTCGAGAAGATCGTGAATTCAAAAGGAAAGAAATTAATTGGATGGGATGAGATATTGGAGGGAGGCCTTGCCCCAAACGCAGCAGTAATGAGCTGGCGCGGAATGAAAGGTGGTATTGAAGCCGCCAAACAAAATCATGAAGTAGTAATGAGCCCAACCACATTCGCTTATCTTGATTATATGCAGGGCGATATTATGCTTGAGCCGCCGGTTTATGCAACATTACGATTAAGTAAATCTTACGAGTTTGAACCAGTGCCCGATGGAGTAGATCCCAAATTTATAAAAGGTGGACAAGCCAATTTATGGACGGAGCAAGTTTATAATATGCGTCATTTGCGTTATATGGTTTGGCCAAGAGGATTTGCGATAGCCGAAGTCTTATGGAGTCCTAAGAGTAAAAGGGACTGGGGTAGTTTTTATAAAAAAGTAGAAAACAATTTTGTACGTTTTGATGCGGCCCAAAAAAAATATGCGCCCAGCATGTACGATCCGGAGTTTAAATTCTCAAAGAATGATAAGAACGAGATCTCGGTTGAAATGAAAACAGAAGTTCCTGATATTTCTGTTCATTATTCATTTGATAATTCTCTTCCCGACAACTTCTATCCGCATTATTCAAAATCGGTAATGGTGCCAAGAGATGCAGCAACAATGAAAGTAGTAACTTATCGTGGCGATAAGCAAATGGGAAGGCTGATCGTTTTTCCTATTGCTGAAATGAAGAAGAGGGCAGGAGTGAAAGATAAAATGTAAATGTGATCAGGAAGGCTGGCTCTCATTTAAATACTTTATAGGATTTAAATAAAACATTTTTCTTTTTCCCTGGATACTTTTATCCATTCGCCATGGATAAGGAATAATTGTTTTAATGGTATAATGCAAATGCGAAGGCTTCCCAATTGCATTTCCCGTATTGCCAACTGTACCAATGACGGTTTTTGAAGACACAAAAGAAAAACTGTTTGTTTTTATTTCATCAAGGTGCGCATAATAATGTATTCTCCATTTTGGGCTAAGCACAAAAACTACGTTACCGCCTCTTGGCGTTTTGCCTTTAAATAAAATAATTCCTGCTGTTGCCGGGTGAACATCTGTTCCTTTTTTTGCAAAGATGTCAACTCCTTTATGTGTAACTGATTTGCCCCAGGGATATGCCCAAAAAGAATTTTGCGAATAACTTTTTCTTGTCGCTCCTTCCACAGGCATAATAACTTTTTGTGGAATGATAAGACCTATAGCCAGTAAAACAAATGACCCGGCGAATATTTTCGTGGCTATACTCAATATTCGTTGACGGGTCATTAGCATTGTACGAGAATAAAGCTCCCTGGTTAACTGGCTTTCAAATTTTATTAAATGACATGTTTATGTTTCAACCGAATTAAGGCATCATAAAAAAATGTACCACATAGACACATAGCACACGTAGGAGGCCACACATAGTCTATGTGAAATCTATGTTCCTATGTTTCTATGTGGTGAAAAAAGGTTGTCATAAAAGGTCAATCAATTTTTTTATAACAAGTCATCTTCTTTAAACTGGTATTGACTTTTTATTTTTCGCATCACTTCATCCATGCTTGCACGATGATCCTCCGGTTGCCATTCACCACGTTCCCATTTGTCCAGCTCCCTGTCAATATTTTTTTGCTGAAGCTGCACCACTTTTTCTGCAAGTGTTTCACTCATTTCTTTTTGTTTTTCATGATAAACTTTTCTTCTTTCAAATCTTTCCACTTTGTCTTTTCTTATTTCGCCTTCTTCATTTGCCATATGCAGCAATTCTTCTTTTGCCAATGCAATATCATAAGGCCCCAATGGCATCATTAATTTCGATAACACCGGACCGATCTCAATTAATATGATCAGCATGGAAATTAAAAGGCTCGCCCACATCACACTTCCTTCTTCGGCAGACAGATCAGCCAATGCTTTGTTGCGTTCCAGGAAACCCATATTCGCCATAGCTGTTGCTTCAAATTGTTTTCTTTTATCTTCCATTGAAGCCTTGGCCCCACTCACCAGGCTATCCTGGCTTTTCATATTTTGTTCAAGCAATAAAAGTTCAGGAGCAAATTGATTTCTTGCCAGGTTGAATGCATCCTGTTTTAATCGTGTAATATTTTCAATACCTCTTTGACGACTACCCCCTGTACCATCCGCTTCCTGCAGGTACGCTGATTGCAAATTGTGCAGCGTATCCTCGATCGCCAGCTTGCGACCGAGGAGGCGCTGTCTTTCAGTTTCTGCATTGGCGAGTTGATTTTTATATTCCATGGCTAAAAGACTATCATTAAGCCGGATCTTGTCATGGAGGTTTTTCGTCATTTTTACATTGATCTCTTTTTCAAAAATTTTCATCTCCAATGGCCGTGCGATCACCACACCGATCAGCAATGCAAGAGCAAGCCGTGGCAATGCCATCATAATTTGTTTGCGGCGCGATACACCATATTTCCGCATAGTGGAAACAAGAAAGCGGTCGAAATTAAAAATGATGGGGCCCCAGATGATCGCAAACCCGATCGTCCACAACCAGTTTCCAAAAACAGTGTAAACTGCATAGCCGGCAGAGATAGTTGCCAGCACGAAGGTTGCCAGCAGCACAGCACCAAGCCCTGAGTATTTGCTATGTTCTGAGGGGAATTGTTTTAATAATTTTTGATGTGCTCCCGAGCACCACCATAAAAAATTATTGTCAACCGGTTGTTTCTTTTCGCCGAATGAGTCGTACGTGTACAAGCCATTCAGGCTTTCATTGGTATCAGCCATTGTAGGTGTTTTTCAGTAAAAAAATAAAAATGAAATGTCCGGTTAGAAGTTGAATGATTTTAAAACGCTGATAATTTCCGCTAATTACAAATGGCCTGTTAAGAAAAGGATAAAGAGTTATGTATCGAACATTTGTTCCTTGATTAATCTTCTGTTGCACAGTTTACCCAGAGAGAAGCGAAGGGCACTCTTGTGCTTTCTGTAATTCTAACCAGCTTTATTTCTCGCAGCTATCGCAATGATTTCTTAACTCGATTTCAACGGGCTTAAGTCATTCATCTTAATCCAGCCTTTTGTTGTTTTCTTGCCGAGATAACTACAATAAGCCCAGTCTCGTTCAATTTTTTCAATATAAACAATATTTCCTTTGAGGATGTAGGACTTATTTTTACTGGATTCTTTTTTCTCTGAATAGAAATATACTCTGTCTCTTATTGCATACCTGACTTGTATCCATTGCTTGCTTTCATCCATAGAAAATGACACCGCTTCGTCTGTAAAATGTAGAACATTCCAACACCCACCATGCTCTGAGTCTAAATGTATTTTTATTTCTTTAGCTTCAACTTTGAGTTCACCTTTGATAATGGCCGTGTCTAAAGGATAATAAGTTTTAATTGTCGCTTTATTTTTCAAAAGTTTCCCTTCAAAGTAGAAGAAACAAGTAAATTTTGAATTTCCTGTTTGCTCATCAACTCCTGTGCCGTTCTCGTAAAACCCCGTAACCTGTTTTGTGTTTTTGTCATAGGCAAGTTTAAGTTCACCATAGTCTCCAGAAATTAACAGGGTTTGGCCGTCACCTTTGGTTGAGAGGAGTATTAAAAAAAAGTAAAGTTTTTTCATTTTTGTTCAGCTTATACAGTTGTTGGTGTTCTAATTTACCTCAATACAAAAATAGATCATCATCACCAACAACCGAATAATTGGAGCTTCTAATAATAACATAAGTATCAGCAAGAATTTTATGCATGTAAGGGAGCTTTCGTTAATAAATGAATAGCATTTTACTCTTTTCGTTTTAATGATCCCAATATACTTATTAATGAGTCAATGTCTGAATAACTATGTCCATAAGCAAACGCTGAAATTTTCATATAATCTTCCATTTCTGAAATTGTCTCAGCAGATATGCTGTTTCCATAGTCAAATATTATCCAATCTACTTTTTTGCCTAAGAGATTTCCGACTATTAAGCTATCCTTTATAAGTTTTTTGTCTCCGTCTGGTCGTATTCGTTGTGGATGTCTGCCAAAATAAATTCCTCCATTGCCAAATAATTTCTTCGTCGTGTCTGCCGGATATAAATAATAGACTGTAAAATCAGGACCGTTTCTTTCTTCAATAGTATAGTTCTCCCAAACTGAAATTTGATACTCTGAATTTGAGGCTAGGCTTCTTACGATTTTCTGTTTAAATAAAATTTTGTCTCCGGTATCATTTATCCTGCTACTACAGGAAAAAAGAAATATGCAAAGAGATATCAATAGATGAACTAAGATTTGAGCTCTCATAAGTTGGCGCATAACACATAAATATATGCAATTCATTGTTCAGAAAATGTATAATCTCCAATGATAAACAGAACAAATGATTCGCATAAATTTCTTTAATTTCAACAACACAAAACTAACTATATGCGAAAGCTAATCACCATCATCTTATTTGGATCAATTGCCCTTTCACTAACAGCGCAAAAACAAAAGAAAACAGAAGAAACAAAACCGGTCACTGCAATAAATTACGATTCCGTTTTTCAATCATTGAAATGGAGATGTATCGGCCCATTCCGCGGCGGTCGTGCCAATGCTATTTGTGGCGTACCTGGCAATGAACAAACATTTTTTGTTGGTTATACCGGTGGTGGTGTTTCTAAAACAGAAGATGGGGGATTAACATGGCGAAATGTTTCCGATGGTTTTTTTAAAGTTGGATCAATTGGCGATATCGCTGTTTCCGAATCTGATCCCAATGTTGTGTATGTTGGCACCGGTGAACATGCTGTTCGTGGCGTAATGACTTCTTATGGTGATGGCGTTTACAAATCTGTTGATGGAGGCAAGACATGGAAGAATATGGGATTGCAAAATACCCGTCATATCTCTGATGTAGTCATTCATCCAAATAATCCAGATATTGTTTATGCAGCAGCCCAGGGAACAGTACATGGTCCAAATGTTGATCGGGGAATTTTTAAATCAACCGATGGCGGACAAACATGGCGCAAAGTTTTATTTGTAAATGATAGCACAGGTGCCAGCAGTTTAAGCATAGACATGAAAAACCCCCGTATTCTTTATGCGGCTACATGGCAGCATCGGCGCTATCCGTGGAAAGTAGAAAGCGGTGGCAAGGGCTGTTCAATTTGGAAAAGTAATGATGGTGGAGAAACCTGGAATAAAATAAATGAAGGATTGCCTGCACAGATGGGAAAGATCGGCGTGTCAGTTTCAAGAGCCAATCCCAATCGTGTGTTTGCAATAGTTGAAGCCGAAAAATCAAAAGCTGGTTTGTATCGTTCTGATAATGGCGGTGAAAGTTGGACATTAATGAGCAATGATCAGCTTATTACTTCCCGTTCCTGGTATTATATGGAAGTGTTTGCCGATACAAAAAATGAAAATGTGGTTTATGTATTGAATGCACCAATGACAAAATCAATTGATGGAGGAAAAACATTTTCTCAGGTAAGAGTTGGTCATGGTGATACTCATGATCTTTGGATAAATCCAAACAATCCTTCAATAATCGGGTTGGCAGATGACGGCGGTGGTGAAATAACTTTTAATGATTGTAAAAGCTGGAGCTCATTAAACAATCAACCTACTGCACAATTCTATCGTGTGAATGTTGATAATCGTTTTCCTTACTGGGTATACGGTGGTCAACAGGATAATACATCTGTGATGATCCAGAGCCGTAACAATTCATTTGGCATAACTGAGAAAGATTGGGTAGTAGGCCCCGGTTGTGAAAGTGCATGGATCGCATTTGATCCAAACAATCCAACTCAGTTTTATGGCGGTTGCTACCAGGGTTATATTGAAGTGCTGGATGCAAAAACAAAAGAAGTAAAAGATATCCAGGCTTATCCTTCAGTGAACCTTGCCATTGAACCAAAGAAAATGAAATACCGGTTCAACTGGAATGCGCCGATCGTTGCATCACCACATGATCCGTCCATAATTTATCATGGTGGTAATGTTTTGTTTAAAACAATAAACGGTGGTATCACCTGGGAGATCATCAGCCCCGATCTCACAAGGAACGATTCAACAAAGCAGGGATTAGGCGGCGGCCCGATTACGAATGAAGGTGCTGGTGGTGAAAACTACAATACCATTTATTATGTAACCGAATCATCATTAGAAAAAGGAGTGATATGGACTGGTAGTGATTGCGGTTTAGTGTACATGACAACAGATGGCGGAAAGAACTGGAAGAATGTAACACCAGCCGGTTTGCAGGAATCCATGATAAACTCAATTGAGCTTTCGCCAAATGATAAAGCCACTGCTTACATCAGCGCCACCAGGTATAAGTTCAATGACTATGCATCTTACACATACAAAACAACTGACTATGGCAAAACATGGACAAAGATCACGGCAGGAGTGGATGCCGATGATTTTATTCGTGTAATAAGAGAGGATAAAAAAGTAAAAGACTTGCTTTATGCGGGGAGTGAAAGAGGTTTTTACATTTCGTACAATGGCGGAAC
>DASTZB010000588.1:0-3304 GCA_035764525.1 Chitinophagaceae bacterium
AAGCAAATTTCCAGAGACCTAAATGGTATAACTGACAAAATACTCTCAAAAGAATTAAAGGAATTAGAAATGAACCAGTTGATCAAAAGAACTGTTTACGATACATTTCCGCCTACAGTAAACTATGCACTCACTGAGCATGGTCATTCACTTGATTCAGTTATTTTGGCTTTAAAAGTTTGGGGCGGAAGTCATCGGAAGAAGATCATTGGGAAATAGCGCATTCCTTGTCAATAATTCATTAAGCACTTCGTCTTATAGAAGTCCCGGCCATTGCCGCTAAGGATTTGGGTATTGGCGTAGCATCGGCAATAGAGTTTCGTCAGATTAATTTTTGTAGTAAAGTTAAATAGTATTACTAAAGTTGAGCTTATGTTCGTCAGTCGTTATTAGGTCAATATCTTGTTGTGCGCAGTACTTCTTTTTTCAGTGTTTGTTACTTTTCTATGTTTCTTTCCCCATTCGTGAAGCTGTTTCAAAATCGGTCGTAATTCTTGTCCGCTTTTTGTTAGTTCATATTCAACTCTCGGTGGAACTTCTGCATAAACGGTTCGTTTAACTAAACCGCCTTCTTCCATTTTTCGAAGTTGAAGTGTCAGCATTCTTTCCGTAATATTTGGAATGCGTTTCCTTAGTTCACCAAATCTAAGTTTGCTTTCGGCTAAATGGCAACAAATGACAAGTCTCCATTGTCCCGAAATAAGCCCTACCGCAAAAAATTGGTCACATTCGTTGAGATTCATTTTATTCTCAAAATGGGTTGATGTTTCTTTTACTTTACTCATTACTCACATTTATGATAGTACCATACATTTGGTTGTAAACATGCAAAACTAATCGTGGCATTCTAAATTTGCAAAAGATTTTTTAATCAGCAAAATAAAATTAGAATGAAAACATTACCAAACGCAGTGAGATACGTCATCACGGGTTCATTGGGCAATATTAGCTTGCCTGTAACTAAAGCATTACTTAGTCGAGGTCATGAAGTAACAGTAATTACATCAAAACAGGTAAATGCAAAAACAATAGAATCATTGAGCGCAAAAGTCGCAGTGGGTTCCGTTGAAGATGTAAATTTTCTTACAAAAACTTTTGCAGGCGCTAACGCGGTATATACAATGGTTCCACCAAACTTCGGCGCAACAGAATGGAAAAAATGGATAAGCAGCATCGGTAAGAATTATGCTGACGCAATTAAAGCAAACGGAGTAAAATATGTTGTAAACTTGAGCAGCGTGGGTGCACACAGAGAGGACGGAACTGGCCCTGTAAGTGGTTTGCACCTTGCAGAAAAAGCACTGAATGCTTTAACGGATGTAAACATCAAACATCTTCGTCCAGCATATTTCTATCAAAATTTACTAAGCAATATAGATGTTATAAAACATGCCGGAATTATTGGCTCAAACTTTAATGTTGCAGACAACAAGCTTGGTATTGTTGATCCGGCTGATATTGCAACCGTCGCTATAGAAGCATTGCTTCAACTAGATTTTGCCGGGCACTCCGTTCAGTACGTTGCGAGTGATGATGTGTCAACAGGCGCCATTGCAAATGAAATTGGTAAAGCAATCGGAAAGCCTGACCTGGCCTGGGTTTCATTTACAAACGAACAAGCTTACGATGCAATGACACAAGCTGGTCTTCCTGAAGAAATTACAAAGAACTATGTTGAAATGGGTGATGCTATTAACAAAGGAATTATGTATGAAGATTATTGGAAACATCATCCAACAACTTTAGGAAAAACAAAATTGAAAGACTTCGCAAAAGTTTTTGCAGCAGCATATAATGTCAATTAAATTTGTTATTGTGTGAACTACATAACGTGGGTGGGCGCCTGTTGTCTTCGATTCTTCCTATGGAAGAAGGGCTCACTTACACAGCAACAATTCTTTTCAACAAAGCCACAAACCAAATGAAAGCACTAATTCTTAAAGAGAAAGGTTCATTCGATAATATAGCAGTGGAAGAAATAGACAAGCCTGTTATTGCTGCAGATGAAATGTTGATAAAAATAAAAGTAGCTGGGGTTAACCCTGTAGACTGGAAAGCAACAATGAATGGAATTTTTAATCCGCCTCATATTCTTGGCAGCGATATAGCAGGAATAGTAGAAGCCACAGGAAGCGATGTGAAGAATTACAAACCGGGAGATGAAATTATAGGATCATTAGAATGGGTAAAGCAAAGCGCCTTTGCTGAATTTGTTGCAACAAAAGAAAAATTTATTACGCACAAACCAAAGAATCTATCCTGGACAGAATCAGGCGCTGTGCCACTTGCCGCTTTAACTGCGTGGCAGGGATTGTTTGATCATGGCAATTTGCAAAAAGGGCAAAAAGTAATCATACAGGCTGCAGCAGGTGGTGTTGGTTTGTTTGCATTGCAATTTGCAAAATGGAAAGGTGCGTATGTGGTTGCAACCTCATCTGAAAGAAATATTGATTTCCTAAGATCAATAGGTGCAGATGAAGTAATTGATTATACAAAATATGGGCTAACCGATAAAACGAAAAACGCAGATGTTGTTTTTGATAGCGTGGCTACTGCCGAGGTACAACTCCAATCATTCAAAGTATTAAAGCCCGGCGGAAAGTATGTTTCTATAACTGCGGCACCGAGAGAAGAATTATTGAAAGGATTTGACATAAGTGCCACCAGGTTTTTATTTATCTCCAATCCTGAACAGCTAGAACAAATTGTTCAATTGATTGAGGAAGGAACGGTAAAAGTATTTGTTGAAAAAACTTTCCCGGTTACAGAGGCAAAAGAAGCTTTGCAATATGTGCAGAAAGGAAGAACAAGAGGAAAAGTTGTATTGGTAGTTCAATAAAATTTTGAGAGTTGAAAAAAGTACAAATGAATATGTTTCGTTTGCTCAGTCATTATAACAGATTTCTTAATGATATAGTTGTATTTCAGCTTTATAAAACTTCGTCAATTCGTTTGGTTGACAAAACTTTTTTGTCAAGTTGCGATTTGTGTGAACGTGGGATAGTATACGCCCAACGGCTACGGCTTGGCGATGTGGTGGTATTTGAAACTCGTCAGCCTGTAACTGCTACTAAATTTATAAATAAAAGTTCATTGTTTATTCTAATGCTCGGCGTTATTCGTCGGCTGAATCTGGAGCCGAATAGCGAGCAATAAGCCGAGAATATATTCGTCCTTTAGACTTGCACAATGAAGTTATTATTTAATATTTATTATTACTATTACCTTTTCTTCTTTGCTTCTTTTTTCTTTTGCTATCCACATTATATTGTTGAAAAACTAACCAGCAATGGAGGCGACTGAT
>DASTZB010000589.1:0-3661 GCA_035764525.1 Chitinophagaceae bacterium
GTGTTGTTGTTGCCGTGCCGGCAGGTAATGCAGGCGAAGGGAACAGACCTTCACAAGTTTGTTTCGTGTCAAAATAATTCAGGAAGCGACGACCTTCATCGAATGATTTATTAATACAATCGACTGCTTCATTTACATCGGCAAAAGAAGGCACTCCATTAACACCAGGAACTCTTGAACCACCTAATACATCATTAGCAAGTTGTAATAGATCAGCAACCGTACCGTTTGCTCCAAGATAATCTACCACGTTTTGATTCATCAGTATTGATGAAATCGTTCCGCTTTCACAAACTTCAACCAACACTGCATTCGGAATACAACCTTTCATTTTTTGAGTAGTTAAATAGCCACTCTTAATTGGAAACAATAATAATTCTCCATTATTCCATCTTACATTCAGGCCAAGTGTTATAGTTTGAGATAATAGTATATTATTGATCCTTCCTTGTTGGGTTAAATATGTTGGGGAGGTGAAACATCCTGTAGTAATAGTACAGTTGCCACCAGGCAATGCATTCGGGGTATTTCCGCCCGGCATTGTCTGATTCAGTTTAATTGCACCATCATTCGTAGCCGGCACAGTAACGGAGTTAGTTGAACCAGTTACCAGATCCACGCTGCCAAGTAAATATTTAATTGTATTTACCGGGTTAGTTCCAAAACAACTCTTACCATTTTTACCGCCATAATAACCTTGCGTTAAGGTATAAAAAACTGAACAATCAAACATTACTACATTAATTGTTGCAGTTTGGCTTGTGCAATAGGTAGGAGAGAGACCAGTTCCATATACATAATAACTACCTGCTGCAAGGCCGGTCCATGTAAGTGCAGCACCTGTGCCAATTTGAGGAGATTGCACGTCGCTATTATCACTTGATTTTTTTAATTGGTAATTAACCCCCGGATATGAACTCATCAACTTAACTGTTCCGGTGTTCGGAGCAGAAGCGCAGAAATTACTTCCGGTTATTGCATATACCTGAGATTCGGGGCTAATTGTAATAGTAATTGCAGCGCCTGTATTATTAGAACAAGCGGAACCTGCTGTTATAATTCTTCTGAACTGGGTGTTTTCTGAGATTGCACCGGGTGCAAAGTCCTTACCAGTGGCCGCGTTAATATTATTCCATCCTCCACTTGTTCTCAATTGCCATTGATAAAAATAATTTCCATCACCGCCTGATGGAGTTGAACCTGTTAATCCTGCAGGAGTATTTCCTGAACATATGGTTTGCGAGGCAGCAATTGTGTTATTGCTGATCGGTTGTTGTACAGTAATTTTTATTGTATTGGATGTCGCTTCAGAACATACACCACTTTTTACCAATACACGGAACCAGGTGTCTTGTGTAAGAGCTCCCGAAGTATAGTTTGTTAAACCCAATGTGTTGTTTATTGTTGAGAAACCAGTTATGGCACTTGTGGTAGAAGATTCCCAACGTTGAACACTACCCACGTTACCGATGAGACTTAAAACACCACTGTTCGACCCGGCACATATTGTTTTATTTTCAGCAAGTGTACCACCAACCGAGATTGGATTAACAATGACCTGAACAGAAGCACATGAAGTAGTTCCACAATCACCTTCAGCTCTTACATAATAGGTAGTGGTGGTAGTAGGATTAACAGGAATAGTTGCACCGGTACCGATTGAAACTCCATTACCGCAACCTCCGACATACCATTTCCATGATGCGCCAGTACCCAGGGAACCGCCTGTTACACTTATATTTGTATTGCCACCGCTACATATAGACGGCGCTACTGCACTTGCTCCTGTTGGAACTGTAGAAGCAATACAACAACTCGTTACTGAAATTGTTTGAGGCTGTGTTGCACTTACTTGGTGTGTTGGTGTAGATGCATCTTCAACGCTGAGAGTTACATTCACATTTCCGGATACTCCATAAGCATAGTCATGTGTTACGGGGTTTTGTGTTGTTACCAATGCGGGAGTGCCATCACCAAAATTCCATGTATATGTATATGGGGTACTACCGCCAATAGAGGTGCTAGTAAATGTCCATGTTCTTTTAAGACCATTACAATCACCTTCCTGGGTCGTAAAGCTTGCAACCAATGGGGCTAATACAATGATCGGTTCATTCTCCCCATAAAATTTACATTTCGGCGCAATAGTTGAACAATCACTAACTGAGCCATTCGAATTTAAATAGGTGCAGATGCCGGGATGACTGACTGTTGCCACCTGCTGATCCCAGGCAGTATACGTATCCTTCAACTGTACCATAGAACCACAGGCAAGCATAATAGGATTGCCATTTACATACTGAGCCACATCCATTGTATGAATCCCCTGTGAAAAAGTTGACGGATCACAACTGGCAATTGTTCCAGCTAAACTGTTATCGATATAAATACTTGAAACAACAAAAAACCCATAGCGGGTTGAAGAGGTTACATCAAATGTTACTCTCAATTTGATTTGCAAGTTCGTTCCTGCAGCGCAGGAGCTTGGTAACTGCGAGCCATCTGTTTGCAACAATTCAACTTTGGTAATGCGGATATCCCCGGAATTGCAATTAGCGCCGGGGCAGGGGCCTTGACCAAAACTGGAAATGGCATACAATAATGCCGCAAGAAAAAGTGATAATATTTTTAGATGGAAATTTTGTAAATTATTTTTCCAGGCAGGAGAAATAACTTTTGTAATTCCATACCTGTTCGGGTATGGAAATGTTTCAGGGTAAAGAATACTCTTCATACAGGGTTATTTTAGATAAAATAAATACGGAATAAAAAAACCAGGGTCTTTCAAAATAATAGCGGATACTTTTCACTAACCATTTTCATCAGGCTCAATTAAAAGCCCGATCTTTTGTCTATACACCTGGAGTTATCAGGAAGAATGTAAATGAAGAACATTGGTAAGACCTGACCTTTGCCAATAAAGAATTCATTTAAATCAAGTCAAATTAACTGCTAAAATGGTAGGTCAATAGATGTGGATAGAGTACGGAAATTCTAAGGAGGTGGATCAGGGAAAGAAAATTGAAACGCTAAACTAAAAATTAATTTGAGTTTTCAAAAGCTTTATGGCTCTTTTATTTGCAAGAATGCAAGGTAATTGTACGAAAGCATAATTTATTTCCAGTCTTAAATAAAGAATGTAGTACATGAGAGCATGGTTTCACAGATCATAAAATGTTTGCTTCCAAGGCGGAACTTCATTTTTAGTTTTCAACAATATTTTCAAACGGCATTATTATTGTCTTTTTCTTTCACCAAAGAATAATCTATGAAAACCTGATCAATGCAATGACTCTGGGCCGGAGAAAAAGAATTATGCTGACCAGCAGTTCTTCATATATACTCCATAATGAAAAAACTGTCCCGACTTATCGGGACAGTTTTTTTTGAGATGTTTTCTTTTGTTTTCTTAGTTTGCATCTATGCAGGAATTTCTTATCAAGTTTGCAACAGCCGATGACGCAGAGCTGATAGCCGATCTTAGTCGCAGAACATTTCATGAAACCTTTGGATATGTAAACACAAAGGAGAATATGGATAAATTCATGAATGAACAATTTACCCGTGAAAAATTAATAAAGGAAGTGCAGGAGCCAGGCAATACTTTTTTACTGGCATTTGATGGCGATACGCCGGTTGGTTATGTACGGATGAGAGAAGG
>DASTZB010000590.1:0-9438 GCA_035764525.1 Chitinophagaceae bacterium
GCCAAAGGCTTGATTCAGCAAAGTGTGAAAGTATTAAGGGTTGGTAATGCTAGCAAAGCTGATGAAATGATATTTGCTCATACTCCGGAGGGAAGGCTAAGCAACAGCAAACAACAAAAAGAAATTAAACAATTAAGACAAAGAGCTGAAGAGTTTCGTAAAATGGCGCTTAAATACAAACGAAGTTTTGGTAAAGCCGAAAGAGAACAGCGTCAGCTCCTTTTCAAAGAAGTAAAAAATATAAGATCGGAGATAAAAAAACTACAGGCTTACAATGAAGAAAAATTATTTGAAGAAGCGGATGTGATTGCCGGAACACCGATAGGAATATATGATGCCGGGGTTGATCATCTTCATTTTCATACACTCGTTTTAGATGAAGCAGGCCAATGTATTGAACCTTTAGCATGGTGCATATTTCCATTAGCCGAAAAGATCGTGTTAGCAGGTGATCATTGGCAACTGCCTCCGACAGTGTTAAGCTATGAGGCGGCACGACTCGGATTTAATCGTTCAATACTCGAAGTAGCAATCAAGACTGTTGAACCTGTTTTTTTACTGAACACTCAATATAGGATGAAAGAAGTGATCGCTGGATTCAGCGGTAATTATTTTTACAATAACCAGTTGTTGAGCCCTGCACATTTACAGAATACCGGTGAGCATATAACCTTTATCGACACAGCAGGCTCCGGTTATCATGAAGAGCATGGCGCAGATGGAAGCAGCCTTCAAAACAAAGGCGAGTTAGCCATCGTTCAAAACTTATTGGCAACAGGGGAATTTGATCCTTTGACAACAGCATTCATTTCTCCATATGCCGGGCAAGTAGTGGCTGCTAAAGAACTTTTACCAAAACAACTCCGCGTCAGCACCATTGATAGTTTCCAGGGACAGGAAAAGGAAAACATTATTATCTCGCTTGTACGAAGCAATGATGATGGCGATATTGGGTTTTTGAAAGACTATCGTCGTATGAACGTTGCCATCACCCGGGCAAAAGAACGGCTATTTGTTATTGGTGACAGCGCTACTATCGGGGCAGATGTTTTTTACAATGCATTCTTAACATACATTGAAAAATACGGTGCGTATCGTACTGTTTGGGAATTTGAGTTGTAAGATAAAAGTTTAATCATATGGAGATTCGCTTCGACATAATTTCTATTGACATGTATATCCACCATCTACGGCAAACAAGCTACCTGTCGTGAATGAACTTTCATCGGACAATAAAAATGCAACTGATTGGGCGATCTCTTCAGGCTTGCCAATCCGTCCCATCGGCTGCACTCCATCCAATAATCTATAAACTTCTTCGGCTGCTGTTCCTGTTTTCGCAACGAATTGTTCAACTGCCCGGTGAAGCAGCGGCGTATTAATGGTGCCTGGACAAATACAGTTCACTCTTATATTGTAAGGAGCATAATCAATAGCGGTACTTTTAGCAAGTTGTCCAATAGCAGCTTTAGTCATACCATACACGGAACTGCCCGCTTTACCTATAAACGTTTGGTCAGAGCCCATCAGTACAATACTTCCTAATTGCTGTTGCTTCATGATCGGTATTGTTTTCTTAAGCAGGCAAAAAATGCCCAATATGTTGATGGCAACAATAGATTCAAGTTGCTCATAGGTTGTCTCTTCCAATGTTGCAAATAAATGGACACCTGCATTGGCAAACAGCATATCAATTCTTTTTTCCTTTTCAAAAACCGTGTCAATAGCTGTATTGATGTTTTCCTTTTTGCTTACATCGCAAAAAATAAAATGGCGGTCATCTTCGCCGGGTTTATTGCGATCGAGATTATAAACAATAGCTCCTTTATTACGCAGTAATTCTTTTGTTGCCTTACCGATGCCTGTGCTGGCGCCGGTGATCACGGCTACTTTATTTTTCCATTCCATACAATGATGTTTATTCAAATAAAGTTAGCCAATGTTCGTGTTTTACTCCATTCAGTTTTACATGGAAAAAATGATTAACAAGTCTGCGTAACTATTATTTATATGTACCGCCTGTAGTTGCAATTAAGGCCGTATTTTATATAGGCCTTACTCTTCCCGAACCTGAAATATCAGTACTGATCAGCGGATTCCCATGATAATAAACCGAACCACTTCCACTAATTGTTACATCAAGTGATTTTGATACGTTTACTTTGATATCACCCGAACCGCTGGTTTTTGTTTCAGCATTTTCTGCAGCAACATTTTCCAATAATAAATTACCACTGCCACTAATTTTTAGTTCTTCGTTTTTAGCGGAACCCGTCAATACATTGATATTTCCTGACCCGCTGATCGCAGCTTTTATTTTGTTAGTTATCGACACTGCGGAGACTGTAAGATTTCCAGTACCACTTATGCTCATGTCGATATCTGTTGCATTAATATTCCCAGTTGCGATCAGTTCACCAGTACCGCTCAGATGAAAATAGTCCGCAGATGGTGCGCTGATATTGACCGTGATCTCTTCGTTTGATTTTATGCGTACCCCATCTTTCACTTTCAGTAACAGGTGCCCATTTAGTTTAGTGGCTTGTATTACATCGAGTATGTTCCGTTGGGCTGTTATTTCAACTTTATAGACAGGATCAATTTTATAATAGATCTTCCCCCCGATACTCGCTGATACTCCCGAAAAATCTGCGATGTTACGGGTTTCGGTTTGCAGATCTCCTTCTCCCACAACCTTTTTACAGGAAGGTGCTGTTAATATTGCTGCAGCTGCTGCTAACATAATAAATAGTTTTTTCATTTTTATTCGATTTCTGTTTTGAGTATTTTAAAATTCTATTTTATAATTCAGGATGGGAATTAAACCTGTCTGATAACTTGTAACAATTTTATTTTTCTCGCTATCATACCATTGACCAAATACATTCAATCGGTTGGTCACATTCTGTATATCCAATGATAAAGTGCTGGTAAAATGCTTTCTGTTCCACTTCATACTGATGCCAATGTCAGCACGGAAGTAAGGAGCATTTTGCAAGCTGTAGGCTTCTTTTTCTTTAAACACAGTATAACCCTGCTGTTGTGATGCATCAAAATCGATTGGTGTGGTGCGAAGCCCGCCTGCATAGATCGTTTTAAGGTTGACGCCAAATATTTTTGATTTTCTCTCAATTATGAAATCTTTCCCGGTGATCAACGTAACAAGATAATTACCATTGAAACGGGTATTTCTTTCCACGCCGTCTTTTGCGGTGTACTTTGATTGATAGAAAGAATTGCTCAAAGTAAGATAGAAATTATCTTTCAGGTAACGCTCCAATGAAATTTCTACACCATAGTTTTTTCCTTTCCCGGTGTTCTCCATTGGTTCTACTATATAATCATTCAGAATATTCAATGTTGATAAGGAACTGCTGTCGTAAATACTGACCGGCACATTGAATAATTGCTGGTAATACAATTCTGCTTTGGCTAATAAGTTTTTACTCAACCTGTGACTATAAGAAAGAACATAATGATGCGACTTAGTCAGATCCAGGTTTTTGTTAGGAAGCAAAACCGTTCCATCAGCCAATTTTTGTTCAGCAAAATATACACTCAGGGTTTGCATCTGGCTGTGAAGCCCATAACCAACAGCAATACTGCTTTTGTTATTAATATTCCATTTTGCAGATACACGCGGCTCCGCTGATGAAGTGTTATTATGAACAAGACGGAAATAGTGCATGCCTGCATTCAGTGTGACATTATTAGAGGGCTTATACTGCCATTGCGCAAATGCTTGTTGGGTGGATGTCTTCCCGGAAGAATTGAGATCCTCCTGCAATGGATCACCTTCATGCTCACTGGAAAGCCGATAAAAATTGTATTTGATCAGATCGCCGATGACACCTGCACGAAGATTCAGTCGGTTACTGAATTTATAATTGATCGTTGAATTAAAAATTAATTTATTTGTTTTATACTTATCAAAGTATGTACCGGTTGATGTATAATCATCTTCTGTATAATACTCATCATACCCAACCTTGGTTTGCGAAATTCCAATACCTGATTTGATATTTAATTTATTTCCCGCAAGAATGGTATGAGTTATTCCTGTCATACCGGTATTCGATACAAATGTATAGGAGTACCGGTCGCTTTTACTTTCCCATTTTAATGAATCTTCATCGGCGTTAAATTTCTGATCGCTCTTTCCGCCAAAACCAAAAAATGTAAATGTGCCGAATTTATTAGTGGGTAAATAAAAATTATAAGACAGGTCCTGAAAATTAGTTGCTCCATCGTCAGGTATAACACCAGCCTTTGAAAGCAATGCCAATGTGGAATAACGGTAATTAACAAGATAAGAACCTTTATATTTTTTTGAGAACGGTCCTTCCATTGCAGCATTTAACCCTAGTACTCCTGCTTGCAATGTATATTCCTTTTTCTCATTATTACCTTTTCTCAATCTAAGATCAAAGACGCCACTTAATGCGTTGCCATACTCTGCTGCAAAAGCGGCAGTAACAAAATCCGAATTTGAAAGTAACTGAGAACTTAATATTGAAATGCCACCCCCACTATTACCCGGTGTAGCGAAATGGTTTGGATTTGGGATATCCATTCCTTCCATGCGCCATAATAAACCGGTTGGTGAATTCCCGCGGATAACAATACTGTTATTTCCATCGTCTGCCGCAAACACACCTGCAAAACCTGTAGCCATACGCAAAGGATCATTCACTGCAGCCGCATATTTTTGAGTTTCTTCTACTGTAAAAGCTCTTGCACTTACAGCACTCATATCGTTAAGCGGTTTATTTTTTTTGCTACCGGCTTTTATGATTACTGCGGCCTCGGTATGAATGATCGCTTCCAACGAAACATTAATAACTGTTTCTTTACCGGAGTTAACAGCAATATTGTCCAATATTCCTTCTTTAAACCCTGTATAGGAAATACTAATTCGGTAGGAACCAACAGGAATATTGCTGAAACGAAAAACACCGGCATCATCAGTCACCGCCGATTTACCAAGTGGGCTTATGGTCACAGTTGCACCTGCAAGCGGCTGTTGCAACACCTGGTCTGTGACCGTACCACGGAATTGCTGTGAATACTGGGCCTGGGCTGAAATAAATAACAAGGATAAGGTGAACCCGAAAACAAATCTCATTTTCTTTTCTTTAATGGTTTTGAATAGTTGTTTGATAGTATAACAACTGAAGAAAGCCCTACCCCTATGTGCTTACATTATTTTAGAAGAAATTAATTCCGGCATTCCATCCAAACCAGCCACTTACTTTACTGCTGAATTTAGTGGTGTTATAACCGGATGGAGGAACTGGGAAACGGTAACCATCAAAACCAAAATCCTGGTTGGTGACATAAACTGAATAAGATGGACCAGCAAATAAAGAAACATATTTTCCAAGCTTTACATTGAAGTTAAGGTTGAACCTGTTTAAAAGATTGGTATAATCCCATGAACCGAGATAGAGATACTGGCAACTCAGTTCAGGATTTATGGAAAATGTTTTCTTCTTATTTAAGGCCAACTCACTACCCAAACCATAACCAAATGAGTAAACTTTGTTACTGTCACTGGCATTCATGCCAGCCTGGAGAATGCTGTACAATCTTGAATTCCCCGTTTTAAAGGCCGCACTAAAGTTTTGTATCTCATTAGCAGAGAAACTGAGTTTGTGATAACCTTTGATTATAATATTGATCAACCCGATACTATATCCCGCTGATGTATCAGCAATATTTATAAGGCCTATCTGCACACCTCTCAACTTTTTAGCATAATTAATAACACCGGCTATTTGTACCCCATTCATTTCCCGATTGCTAATGTTCGATACACCTGCTATCTGCCCACCACTTACTTTTTCCTTTGAAAAATTTCCGACACCTGCGATCTGTGCGCCTTTTACACTATCTGAAACATGATTATAAATTCCTGCAACCTGGAAACCGCTCATTTTTCCTGTCACAAAATTATTAATACCTGCTGCCTGCATCCCTTCGACACTATCCTGTACAAAGTTATTGATGCCTGCAAGCTGCACGCCCTTTACTTCACCGCCCACTGAATTAAATAAGCCAGCCGCCTGAAAATACTTTACTTCTCTCTTATCAATATTAAACAGACCGCCAATTTCCAGACCATTTGTACCGGCAGTATATCCACCGAATATATTCAATGAAAAATTATTCACCACCTGTGAAGATAACTGTCCATGCGTACTCAATCCCGGAACTACTGAAAACTGGAAAGGACGGGTGGCAAAAAAGTTTTTTAAATTAAGACTTTGTATTTTTTGTTTACCAGAGATTAGAAATCTTCCTACACCAGTTTGCTGCACCTTGATGGAATCAGCTATAACGGACGAGCTCGCAGTTTGAGTTGTATCTGTATGAACTTTCAACGAGTCAGGTGTCAGGTAATCCTCAGGTGTGATCACCTCAGTACTGCCTGGCAATTCAATCGGCATCATTGTAATAGAGACTTGCTGATTAAATCGCGGCTGAATTTTTACCGTAGTGTCTTCATAAAATTCTTTGCTCACCGTCAGTTCTGCCGTACCTGATTTACCGCTTTTTAGTCTTATTTTAAAATACCCTTCTTCGTTGGACATGGCCGAAGCAAGGATCGTTTTTTCATAGATACTAGCTTCATTAATAGCAGCGCCTGATTGTTCATCGTACACATAACCACTTACTGAGTAAATTTTTTCTTCGGTTACACCCTTTTGAGTCACTAATGTCATTCTTATTGGGGCTTTACGAATGATGATATAATTACCGCTTTCTCTAAACTCATAAGTAGTATTAAACAATAACGACAATATTTCTTTTACCGTTTTATTAGAAGCCCTGAAACTAACAAGACTGTCTTTCTTAATTATGCTGGAATTATAAGAAAAATAGAAATCGCCTTTATTGCTCAATATCTCAAGCACATTATCAAGACGCTGGTTGTTTACTTCCAGAGAGATGTTCTTCTGCAAATTGGCCTGGCCGTTAATTGCAGTATTAAGAAAAAATAAAAAAATGATGAGATTAAAAACTGTACTGAATTTCATGGATGTAATCTGGGTTATTCTAAAATGATCTGTCCGTCTTCTTTTCTGGTAATTGTTATATCAAATGTGAGGCGTATAACTTCCAGCACCTGTTCAAGGGACTCATTGTTAAAAGTGGTGGTCAGCCGCTTATCACTCAATTCTTTTCTGCCAATGATGATCTTAGCATTATAAGCTTCATTCACTACCTGTACCAGTTTCCACAAAGGCGTATCATCACAAACAAATTCTTTTGTGCGATAATAATTGTATAGCTTATCGTTCACTGCTTCTTTAGTGGCAATACTATCATTTGCATGCATATTTATTTTTTCGCCGGCAATTAATTCAACTGTCTTACCAAATTTTGTTACTCGTACAATACCCGTCTCGACCACCACTTCTGTATTACCATTTTCACTTTTTATATTAAAAGATGTTCCTACTACCGTCACCTGAACATCATTTACCGAAATGATAAATGGTTTCTTCTTATCCGGCGCCACATTAAAGAAAGCTTCGCCTTTTAAAGCAATGCTTCTTTTGTTGCCTGTGAATTTAGAAGGATAAGTAATAGTTGATTTTTTATTCAAGGTAATTACAGAACCATCCGATAAAGTATCAACTAAAATATTTTGCCCGGTTTGGGAAACCATCTCAATTGCCTCATTATTTTTATTAATCAAAAAATATACAGCAATACCAATACCCGCTATTAAAATGACTGATGCAGCAACCCTCATCCAGGAGAAACGGCTATGTTTTAAAATTTTTGGGAATTCATTTTGACCATTAACACGGCTTTGAAATTTTTCCCATGCTTTATTTACATCAAGAGTTGAGTCAGCAGCAAGTTTTTTACTGTTATCCCAGATCTTTCTGAGCTGTTCATAATATCCCCTGTGTGTTGCACTCTCACTGATCCATTCCATCACCGCTTGGTCTTCTTCCGGAGATGCTTCGCCCAGCAGGTGTTTCACCAGCAGGTCATCATCAATATGGTAGAATTTCTGTTCCAGGGTTATGTTATTAAAAATGAATAAATAATAAAATAAAAATCAGGAAGTCAACTAATTTTTCCCGCAACAATTTCAGTGCCTTACCCATCTGATTCTCTACTGTTTTTATGGATATACCCAGCTTATCTGCAATTTCACGATACTTCAATTCATCAAAACGGCTCATCTGGAAAATAGTGCGGCATTGCTCCGGCAATTCATTCAATGCAGTATGAATTTTCTTTTCCAGTTCCCCGGCCATTACTTTTTTTGCAGGATGTTCAACTTCGTTTTTCATACTGTACGCAACATGCAATTGGTGATTTGATCTTACTTTCTGATGTTTTAGATAATTAAGGCATTCATTATGCACCGCCCGGTATAAATAAGCAGAAACAGAACCGGTCAATGAAAGGTTTTCATTTCTTTCCCAAAGTTTGAAGAAAACCTGCTGCACCATTTCCTCCGCTTCCACCTCATCCCTCAGTATTGTAAAGGCGTAGGCGTGCAGGCGTTTAAAATGAGTTTTAAAAACCTGTTCAAAGGCTGTTTCATCCCTTTGTGCCAGTAATGTGCCAATGGCTTCATTTTCCAATTCCATTCCTTGTGCCCGGTACTCTATTGATAAAGCTGCGCCCAAAAATACTTTTTAATATAACAACCAAAGGAGCATTAACCCCTATTCCTGTTCAAAATAAATAACGGATCATAAAAACATAGGCTGTAGCAGATGGGTTAAATGATTACTTGTAGGGAATATTTTGGTTTCTTTATTACAGAAGGTTGCTTAGAACCCTACGGATAACCAGGGACCAATTCTATATGAAATGATATTCTTTTTGCAGTAGATCAAGAAGAAGTTCGCCGTCTGCGACCATCGCCTCAGCCGATTTTTCAACTCCTCCAAAAAACATTTTTAATGTAAAAATCTGGTTATAGATAATCTTTGCCGTTTTAGCATCCCTAGTGATATAGCCCGGATTGCCCCTTGTAACACCTTTATTATTCATGAATGAACCAACAGGATTATACTTGTCATAGGAAGTAAGATCTAAAAATTCAATTAGGTATTCCCTGTATTTAATGATCTGTTCGTTTAACTGCTGATCAAGTTCTGTCAATAATTTTGTCTTACTGTCGTAATCAGTTATCGCATTGGAAACATCCCAGTTTCGTATCAATCGCATATTACCAGCACTCTTTAACTGTTGCATTGTTCTGTCTGTCGGGTAATATCGCATAAACCTGGCAAGTTCCCTGCTATAATCAAAAAAACTGTTTGATTTTTTGAAGATATCGGTATTGGCAATAAGTTACTGCGCTGAATCACAATACTTCAAAATGCTTTTATTAAACTGAATATAAAGTGTTAGGCGTGCGGTATCTCTTTTCAGATCTTCGACCAGTGAATGGATAAATTG
>DASTZB010000591.1:0-2518 GCA_035764525.1 Chitinophagaceae bacterium
GACCCTGTAAAACTGAACTATTACAACCTTTCCATGATGGATGTGCTGAAAGCAGTGAAGGCAAACAACAATGATGTGGGAGGACGGAAATTTGAAATGAGTGATAAGTCATACATCGTGCGCGGTTTGGGTTACATCAAATCAATGGGCGAGATAGAAAACATATCGCTGAGCACTTCCAACAATGTTCCAATCAGGATCAAAGATGTTGGCTCGGTGCAAATGGGTGGAGACATACGTTATGGGATTTTTGATGAAAACGGAGAAGGAGAAAAAGTAGGAGGCATCGTAGTAATGCGTTACGGTGAAAATGCCGATGCAGTAATTAAAAGTATAAAAACAAAAATGGCCGAAGTGCAGAAAGGTTTACCCGAAGGAGTGAAGTTTAAAATTGATTACGACAGAAGCGGATTGATAGAAGAAGCAGTGAGCTCAGTGAAGGAAACATTGCTTGAAGTGTTTATCAGTGTTTCAATTGTTATATTGATTTTTTTATTTCATTGGAGAAGTGCAATCATTATTCTTATTCAGATTCCTATTTCTGTTGCATCAGCTTTTATTCTGCTGAATGCCCTTGGCTTTTCTTCAAATATTATGTCATTAACAGGTATTGCATTGGCAATGGGGATCATTGTAGATGATGGAATTGTAATGGTTGAAAATGCTTACAGGCATTTAAGCGAAGCGCAACAGCAAGAGTAAATAAATAATGAAAACAAAATCAAAATCCATTCTCATTCATTCGGCACCCGGACAAGTTTTCGCCTACATGGACAACTTAGGTAACACGGGAATGCACATGATGGAAAATTCTGCAATGATGATGGGAAGTAAATTACAATTGCAACAGCTTTCTGAGAATGCAAACGGGCTTAATTCAAAATTCCGCTGGTCGGGGAAAATGATGGGGTTTACAATGAACTTTACGGTATTAGTTACGGAATGGATTAAAGACAAAGAGAAAACCTGGGAAACGGTTGGAGATGCTAAAATGATTATCCTTAAATGGTATCAAATGCGTCTTGTTATCTCACCCGAAGGAGGAGATACAAAAGCAGAATTGAGCATTGCATATACAAAACCGGATAATATTTTTTTCAGGTTTATTGCTTTTTTCTTAGCGCCTTGGTATGCTAACTGGTGTTTAAACAACATGCTTAATGACAGTAAGAAAAATCTGGAAGCGATAAATCAGCCTAATCATTCTTAATCATAGTTCAGACATTTTCACCGCAGTCAGCTCTCTTTCATTTTGCAATACGTACATCTGGATTTGAATAAAGCTGTTTAAAGCCCCGATGCTTCTTTCTTCGCTTCTGTCTAAAACGGTTGATTGAATGGGGATGATGTGAATTTCCTTGTCAGGATATGCGGCATTGGAATCGTTGTATTGCATTACCAACGTCTTCAGCTCATTTAATTTATTTGCTGCATCCGGCAGGTTGGCCATGTAGTTTGGCAGCCACTTGTCGGTTAACCGGATATTTCCGTTTTTAAAATCCGCGTCAATGGTTTTGAATCCTGTTTCATATTCAATAATCAGTGATTTCAATTCCTCGCACCCGATATAAATTTTCCGGCTTAGCGCAAGAGATGCTTCATTGATGGAGTTCGCTTTAGTGTATTGTTCAACCTGCTTCTTTTCTGTCTGCAGTATCTCTTCATTCCTGAGATAGGTAGCAGTATTTTCAGCATCGCGTTTTTTATCTGCTGCGGGTGAGGCAACAATCGTAAGCCACAAGCCGCAGATGGTAATAACGAGCACCGAAGTGACAATGGTGTTGACCCTCGCTTCCGGCCTTCTTAATCCATTCACGAGGTAAAAAGGTAAAAACAATAACACCAGTATGGCGATGCTGCCGTAAAGCATCATCATAGCCCCGGGCCAATGCTGCACACGGAACACAAAGGATATGCTCATTAAGATGGCAGGGAATACACCTAACCCGATAATTAATTTATCTCTTGTTTTTTCCTTCTCCTTCATACGCATCGCAGACATCAGCGGCAAAAAAATAAAGCTGAAAAAGAAAATGCCCGTGACGATACAGACGTTTGCACCGGGTGCATGTAAAAACTTAAGCAGGATGCCAAGGCTTAATACTATCGCGGAAAATATCCCGCTGAAAATCATCGCTTTTTTCATAGTGTAATAATTTTTATTGGTTAGTAAATTAACGGTCTCTGTTTCTATTTCACTTAACTCATTTTTATAAAAAGTCTTAATAACAGCAGCATAAAATTTTTCGAAGTCGCCATTTTCTTCCAGTCCTTCTTCTATCATGCAGCAGATATGGTCCAGCAGGTCTTGCTGTAAACTCTCCATTTCAATGCCGCGCTTTTTGATGTCGGCACCGATATAATTTATCTGCTCTTCGCTGAGGCGATACATCAGGCCGTCCGGGTTTTTATATTCAGCAAAAACTTCATGGTATTGATGTAGTCTGCAAACTCACTCACCTTTTCGCGTGCCCTTGCCTTTCCTACCGCAGACAACTTATAATACTTACGTATCCTC
>DASTZB010000592.1:0-3805 GCA_035764525.1 Chitinophagaceae bacterium
CAGCAGCACATCATTATCAGGCTTGCCTGCCTGTAAAAAACTTTGACATCTTGCAGCATACCCATTCAATGCATTAAAATCTTTCCAGAAAGGATTGGCGGGAGTAAAATGTACCGCTGCATAAAATAACCAGCCGGGCCACTCTTCATTTTTTGGCGAATAATTTGTTCCATGATAAAATATATGGTTCACACCGCCAAGAAAATATTTATCGAGGATAAGTTTTACATCACCAAGCGATGAAAGAAAATGTTCGTTGAGCCATGTTGCCGATTCAGATGATGCCAATGGTTTGCCCATCACATGTGCTGACGAAGTAGCGAACTTGAATCTTGTAAGATTTGTTCCTTCCGTTTCAGGAATATCGATCGTTGCATATAAGTCCAGAATATTTGCCGGTGAGCCATGGCTTTGATTACGAATCAACTTTCCCTTTGCTTTTGCCCATTGATGCCATGGCTGTGTAAATTTTGCAAGCAAAAGGTCAGAGATCGTTTCTCTATAGTCATATAACACTCTTGTATGCCTGTCAGAATTATCAGTTGCAAATAATGCAGGCAATTCATTTTTCAGATCATACCCTCTTCGCTTCTTAAATTCATCAAAGAAATTCGGCGTCCAGTTACTTTGGCCTCTTGCATCATCCACTTCATAACTATCATTAAAAAAACTACGAAGTCCGGAAATATTTTTCCCTGCAAACGCTTTATCAAATTTTGATAAATAATTTTTTAATGCCTGGTCACTAAAATGATCGATGGCTCTGCCCTCTCCGCCAGGCGCAGCTCTTTCAACCATTTTCCCATGCAAGCCTTCAAAAAGTGCAATCAGTTTCCATTTACCAACCGGTGCTGTCCAATTTAATTTTCCATTCACAACGTTGGTGGTTACATCAATTGCTTTTCCATTTTCATCATAAGCCATTAATAGTTGCAACGGCAGCATTACATCAAACCTTACCTGGTCCAATGCCATTTCCTGCAAATTCTTATTGGCTGATATTGGAGAAAGTACCTCTTCAACTTTCAATGGTTTTCCATTCGCAGTTCTTACAAAACTTTCCTGGCGATATTGGATTGTATCTTTCAAGATCTCTCCTCCGTTCAAGCTATAAGTTTTATAAGCAATGTACTTACTCGCATCTTTATCTTCAACCCACGGCCCGCCAAATGGCCAGCCGGTTCCAGTAGCCATATCAATTCCCAGATTCAATCGCTTTGCTTCCAACAACGTATATTGAAACATCTCCATCCACTTTGGTGATAAGAAATCAATGAACTTATCCTCTGCACCTTTCACACCATAGATAGGTGTTATTTCCAAACCGCCTAACCCTGCCTGCTTGTACTGTTGCATTGCTGCAGTTAAATTTTGTTTATCAACTGCACTACCCTGCCACCACCAGCGAGTCCATGGTTTAGTTTGCTGCGTTATTGCCGGCCATTTAATTTGTGCAAATAGACAATTGGTAAATACAATTGCAAGACAGGTGATGAAAATTTTCTTCAACATGAATTTTTTGTGTTACCAACTTTTGTAATTCTATTTAACTTATGTTGCGTCGCACACTTGTACTACTACAATTCTATTCAACATATTCACTTCCATCACACATTAATTTATCTGAATAACATGAACCCTCACAGGGTTCTTGTCATTATACATATTTATATTCCCCGCAGCAAAACCCGAAGCTACAAACATTAAGCCCCCACGGGGCTTAAAAAACTTTTCCAATAAGCTGGCTTGTGAACCATCACGTCCGTTTAGTGGGTTTGGGGGTTCAATTCAACGGCATACACATCTGTGTTCCCTTCAAAGTTCGCTCTGAATATTATCCATTTCCCATCGGGGCTAAAATGAACATTCGGTTCCAGTTTATAGTTATGATTCTTCATATTTACCAACTTTGTCGATTTGAATTTATCTCCATCTGGGGTAAATAAATATATCCATCTTCCATCCTTTGCTTTAGCAACCTGGCCGGAATCTCCGCCATCACCACAGAATAACTTTTGATCCGGTGAAATATTAAAATGAATGCTCCATTCATCTCTTGTGAGACTATATTTTTTTTCAACCCCTGTTTTTACATCAACACCCGCCACAAAAAAAGTCACACTTCTTGGTTGTTGAAGATCAAATAATATTCTTTTTCCATCAGGAGCAAACCATTCGTGTCCTGCAATTTCCATATCCATCGTTCTTTTATGCATCAGCTTCACTGCTTTTGTATCGATATTGATCGTCCAGATCCTGTCAACCTTATGCCATGGACCTTCATGACAAAACATCAATAATCTCGGATCCGTATTGGAAAATTGCACATGATTCAACCAGGCTGTATCTGAAAAAAGTTTGGTCAGTTGACCTGTCTTTACATTCACAGTAAATAAAGTTCTTCTAAGTTTTGCTTCATAGATAAGATTGAAATAACTACTCTTGTTTGGATTATTTTTCAATATTTCTTTTTCCTCATCACTGCTCCAGGCACCGGCTAACAAAGTCTCATCTGCATTTACTGTAGTGATATTTGCTTTGAAATCTGCAGGAAAAACATAAATTAGTTTAGTTTGTTTTGTTTCAACATGTGTTGAAAATACCGAATCCTTCACCTGGTAATAAACGAGTTTATTTTTGGGTGCCACTATTTCTCCATTCATTGCGTTTGGCTGGCGGGTCAATTGCTCAACCTTTAACGTTGTCAGATCAACACTATATAATTGTTTGTTGCCTGATGTTATATTCCCGGTTTCTTGTTTTACTGAATCATTTTGAGCCGTATTCAAATAATCGGTTCCATAAAATATCATCTTGCTGCCAACAAATGGATTGTTATGAAAATAAAAACTCATGTTATTCCCTTCTCTTCTTGTAAGCTTTATTACTTTATGCCCGGTTGATTGATCGATCCATTCAGTTGGCATTTTTTTACCACCTGTTTCCATCCGGGTTTGTGCATTGGTAAAATGAAAAAGAAGTATAAAACATAGAAGTTGAAGCCAAACCCCAAAAGCAGGTATCCTATTTTTCATATTGCAATCTTGAGTTTATAAAGTAACAATTAAAAAGCAAGTTCTGTATCCTGTACAGTCCTGAGATATATCCTTATTTAATACTCACCGGGATCTTTAAAACCGAAACGGAATATGCCGGCAGAGAATGATTGAATTTGTTGGTATTTACAAGGAGCTTCTTCTCACCAGGTTTTAACTTCTCCAGCTCAACAACCTTATTATAACTGTAAATATCATTTGTGGCAAGAGTTTGAACAATGGCTTCAGCTTTTGACAATTTGCAACCCTGCAAATAAAATTCGACTTGTTGAGCAGTCGATGCGCTATTTACAATTTTGATGATCAATTCTCCTTTTTGCTTATCAATAACTGCACTGCTATAGAGGCTATCCTTACCGACTATTGGCTTTTCATTCTCAGTTATAGCCACTACATGTGTTCCTTTGTTAGTAGAAAATAATTTTTGCACATAATAATTCGGCGTAGCCATCGAACTTAAATTATCGAACCAGATAAGATCGGGTCTCCATTGCCAGGCATCTACATGTGCAAATAAAGGAGCATAAGAACACATTTGAACAAGGTCAGCATTTCGTTCGAGCCCGGTCATAAAAGCTGCTTCCGCCAATGCAGATTCCCAGTTATTCCTGCTTTCTGCATCAGGATTTTCTTTTGAATGGGCAGCATATTCACCAGCAAAAACTTTTGGCCCATTTCTTTCATAATTATCATACCTGCTTGCATTACTAAAAAACCATTTTGGTGGTTTGTAATAATGCTCATCGATC
>DASTZB010000593.1:0-9675 GCA_035764525.1 Chitinophagaceae bacterium
ACTGCCAAATACTCAAGAATTCTTTCTTTTATTTTTTCCATACCGTAGTGATCGTTATCAAGCACCTTCTTTGCTTTTCTCAGATCATATTTATCTGCCGTATATTCTTCCCATGGAAGATCAAGCATCAGATCAAGATGATTATAGACAACCGAGTAATCAGGCGTAGTGGGATGCATTCTTTCTAACTTCTCAATTCCTTTCTGAAACATTTCTTTCGCCGCTGTTGTCCATATTTTAGCGTCAGCCTTTTTCAGCATCTCCTTTATTTCCCGATCATTTGCATCACCGCCTAACTCTTCCTTAATACTCTTCATCTGTTGCTGAAGAAAATAATCCCGTTGCTGTTTCTCCAGTTCTGTTTTTGTTTTAGTAGTTACCTTATTTTTTAATTCAGCAAATTGCAATTCACGTTGCAGCATTTTCATCAGCATGTCAGCTCTATCACGAATATTACTTGTTTCAAGAAGTTGTTGTTTTTCTTTTAATTCAGCGCTGAGATTACTTGAAACGAAATGAATAAGGAAAGAAGGGTTTTCAATATTGCGTAAAATAATAGAAGCTTCTGCGGGAATATTTGGCGAAAGCTGGATAATATCGGACGCTGTTTCTTTTATATTTGAAACATATGCCGCAAAATCCTCATCCTTTGGCGACTCTTCATCTTTTATAATTTCAATACTTGCTTTGAAATAAGGATTATCAGTAAGAATCCTTTTTATTTTGAAACGATTTCTTCCCTGGATGATGACAGTAGTACCGCCATCAGGCATTTTTATCAGCTTTACAATTCTTGCAACGGTTCCAATATTTTCTATATCAGGAATTCCTGGGTCCTCAACATTACTGTCTTTTTGTGCCACAACGCCGATCAATTTGTCAGCTTTATAAGCATCGTTTACTGCTTTTATACTCTTATCCCGACCAACGGTTATGGGAAGCACTACACCCGGAAAAAGCACCGTATTTCGAAGGGGAATGACCGGTAGCTGATCCGGAATATCAGTCCCATCGCCGGTTTCGCCATCGCTTTCATTTAAAGGAATTATCGGGATAAAATCCATTTCATCTTCCGGTCGCAGAAAAAAATTAGAATCTTTCATTAGTTGATCTTCATTTTGACAACCTGACACTAAATTGGCCAAGGGGTTAAAAATACATAGTGAATCTATAGTTGTCAAGTTTTGTGCCCGCTAATCACAGATTGTAAGGATTTATGCCGATTCCACGAAAATCATGTATGGAAATCCAATTTTTGACGCTGGAAGTTCCAGGTAAAAAAAATCCTCTCACCTATGTAAGAGGATAGCTTCAAAAGATATATGAACTTAGAGAGACAATCCTACGGATAATTGTATTGCCTGGCTTTTCCATTTTTCCTTGTCATCGATGTCATTGATATTTGCAAGACCAACAACATAACGACCCGATAAATAGATTTTCGCTATTCTTATTTGTGCGCCGCCGATCATTGAAAAATCTCCCTTCTTAAATGCATCGCCACCATTTTGCAAAAAGTTTTTGCTTTGATCCATTAAGATGCTGAAAGCAGGACCTGCTTGCAGATAAATAGGACCAAGCAACCGATAATTAAGTAAGATGGGAAAAGAAAGATAATTGAGCCTTACATGAGTTTGTTCTGAGCTAAGGACATTTTCATAAACAGCTTTGAAACTACTGTCGAGAGTTGTAGAATATTGGTTAAATAAAACTTCAGGTTGAAGAGTAAGCTTTTTGTCTCTTGTAAGACCAATTTCGGCAAAACCACCGACGTGATAATTGTACCTGAATTCATCTTTGAAAGATTTTCCATCAACTTTTACAAGATTAGCGCCGGCTTTAGCGCCAAGGCGGAATTGGGCCGATGCAGCCTGCATAGTAAGCAAGGCAATGGCCATGATAGCAAGTTTTGTTTTCATGTCAAGAGATTTTTTTGTTTGGTGTGTAAAACTTCAACTATAATGCCACCGGGAGTTTACTGGCTGTTAAAATCCTTTAAAATACAATACATTAACTGTTTGCCTAAAAATTTATTGCCGGGCAATTGGTAACAAAATGTAAAAGTATCAGAATATCATCCCAAGATTAACTGAAAACAATGTGCTGAAGTTATCGTGCTTTGTCGGAAAGTAATAATCAAACACAACTTGTGGTTGAATAAAAAATTTACCAATAGAATATTCCCCTCTCACAAACATGGTAAGCGAAAGCGGTTGAAAATCCAATTGGTCGTCGAGGTAAACATTTTCAGAGTTATATAAGACATTGGCACCGGTACGGACAATGGTGGCGTATGTATTTGCTGACTGATTGAAACCAAATTTCTGGGTACCACTGATAAAAGCAAGTTGTGGTGTAATGCGAACATGATCTTTATAAGAAAAAACCCCGAGCCAGTAAAAATCATGTCTTACTGAAGTGATGATAGAAAAATCGCTGATAGATTCTCGTGAATTGATCCTGGTTACACCACTACGCCGTAATCGAAGATCTTGTATCAACTCTTCTCTTTCCACATAATCGGTGCGGCTGCCCCAGCCGTAACTCAATGCGATCGTTGGTCTGATCCACCATTTGCGATAAGTGAAGTAAGTAAATATTTCATTTTGTAGTGGCGTAGTATAAAACGATAATGTGTCCTTTGTAAAAAATCTTGTATAAGTGATGCCAGTTGCCAGGTTCCTGTTTTCAAGATAATCATACCCCGGGCTTACGGCGATCTGATAGAGATTTAGCTTGTCGTCATCATTAATAATATTGCCCGTGGCAGTTAAACACAGTCCACTTTTATGAAAAAAACCAAGAGTTGGTATATAGGTAAAATTTTTCCGGGTCTCAAGTAATGCAGTCGATTTGCTTGTATAATTAAAAAATCCTCTGCCTACGGCAAAACTTCCCAAGAGATAACTATGCGGCATTGAAATGGAATCGAGAAACGTTTCCATATCCTGCAATAAAAGATCATAGTCAATAGTCGAATCAATAGCCCAATCCTCAACCTTTTCTTTCTTCTTTGTACTATCAGATGATGAAATCTGGGTGTACGATGCCATACCCAAAAAGATTAAGGGAAGTATGATGATGCTCTTTTTCAACATACGGCAGTGGTGTCTCCAACTATTATTTGGCCAAATAAATTCAAAGGCTGTGACTTATAAATACTTAGATAGTTTAAAGGCTATAATATCAGACCTGAAAACGCTGGTGCGGGCTGCTTTATTTAGTCTTTTTCCAAATTTATCCATCAAACCAGCTCAATTATTGTGATTTCGGGTAAAATACCAACCCGACCGGGGTAAGCTAAAAATCCAAACCCCCTGTTGATGTACAATTGCTGGCTTCCTTCTTTATAATGGCCAGCCCATTGTTTATACACATACTGAACGGGGCTCCATTTAAAACCCGGTATTTCTATGCCAAACTGAAAACCATGTGTATGTCCTGAAAGCATCAAGTCGATATCAGTGAATTTCTGTCTCACTTCCGCGTCCCAATGTGAGGGGTCATGACTCAGCAATATTTTGAAATGAGACCCGTCAACTCCATGGTAGGCCTTTGAGAGGTCGCCATAACTATGAAACCCTCTTTTACCACTAATATTTTGAACGCCGATCAATGAGATCTTTTCACCATTTTTTTCAAGTTGTGTATTTTCATCAAGCATCAACTTCCAGCCTAATTCTTTATGGATCTGTTTGAGCCTTTCGAGGTTTGCCACCTTTTCGCCGGGTGAATCCCATTGTGTGTAATCTCCATAATCATGATTTCCCAGAATTGAATAAACACCCATCGGCGCCTTTACTTTTTTAAAAATCTCAATGAAATCGTTCATTTCATCGCTGCGATTATTGACGAGGTCGCCGGTAAACAGAATAAGATCAGGCTTTTCTTTTAGAATTTTCTCCACTCCTTTTTTCACTGCATGCTTATCAGTAAAACTCCCGGAATGAATATCTGATATATGGGCAACTTTTAATCCTTTGAACGAGGGTGGCAATTTTTCAAAAGCCATGTGTATTCTCCGAAGCTGGTATCGATATTTATTCCCAAAGCCATAAATGAGTGATCCGAATAAGCCGCCTCCTATTAACATCCCCATCCAACTAAGAAAAACAGAACGTGAAATTCTTTCACCCGCCTGGTAACCCTCTCCTTCCGTATTTGAAAAAAAAACTTTACCTGCAAGCCACTGCACTCCCCGGCGAATATCATCAACTAAAAAAATTGCTGATGCCACGATCTTTGCAAAAAATAACCCGGCAATGATGGCAAATAAAGTGTTCCTAAAAAACTTATTCTCAAAATTTAAGTAAGGCAATAATACTAACAGCACAACCGCACTGATAGAAATAAACCAATAACAAATAAAAATTATAAGCCTTGCTTTTGAACTTGCCGTTTGAGTGATAGTTTTCAATGCCTGGAAAAAATAAAGATCAAGCAAAACCATAAACCCGATAAGTACCCACCAAAAAACTGAGTTTCTCATAGTGCTCAAAATTAGTATAATTACATAAGTCGCTCCAATACGTTCTTCACTCACAAAACTTACATTTGCCCAATTCGTTTGAAGTTTGAGGTTTGATGTTCGAGTTTCCTCAAAATCTCACGCCACTCAACCTGGCATCAAACTTCAAACCCGAATCTCAAACAATAAAAATGAAACTTACTTACTACGGTCATTCTTGTTTCATGATAGAAACATCGGGAAAAAAGGTCTTGTTCGATCCCTTCATTTCTTATAATGACCTGGCGAAGAACATTGATATCGGTTCAATCAAGCCGCATTTTATTCTTTTGTCACACGGTCATAGTGATCATATCGCAGATTGTATTTCCATTGCTGAAAATTCCGGCGCAAAGGTGGTTTGCAACTGGGAAATTCACGAATGGCTTAATCATAGGGGTATTCACAACACTCACCCGATGAACACCGGTGGCAAATGGAATTTTGGCGAGTTTATAGTGAAATGTACAGTGGCTCAACATTCAAGTGGCTTGCCCGATGGCAGCTATGGCGGTAACCCAATGGGTTTTATCGTGACTAGTAACGAAGGAAGCTTTTATTATAGCGGCGATACTGCACTAACGACCGATATGAATTTGATTGCAAAATGGGCAAAACTAAATTTTGCCGTTTTACCGATCGGCGACAATTTTACCATGGACGCTACTGACGCTGCGGAATGTGCTGGCATGATCGATTGCAAAACCATTGTAGGTGTACATTATGACACTTTTGGTTTTATTAAAATAGATCACGAAAAAGCTAAAAAGGCTTTTGCAGTTAAAGGAGCGGAGCTATTATTGATCAATATCGGAGAAACAATTACAATTAATTAAGCATGGGAAGAATTATTGGTGTAGCAAATCAAAAAGGTGGAGTGGGAAAAACGACTTCGGCCATTAACCTGGCCGCCAGTCTTGCTGTACTTGAATTTAGAACATTACTGGTTGATGCAGATCCACAGGCTAATAGCACAACCGGTGTTGGTTTTGACCTGCACAATGTTACTCAGAGTTTATACGATTGCATGGTAAATGAAGCCACTGCAAAAGATGTTCTGCTAAAAACCGAGATCCCCAATCTTGATCTTATTCCATCGCATATTGACCTGGTCGGCGCTGAAATTGAAATGATCAATTACCCCAACAGGGAACTTGTGCTAAAAAATATTCTTGATCCGATCAAGGATGATTATGATTTTATTGTGGTTGATTGTTCTCCATCACTTGGTTTAATAACAGTAAATGCATTGACCGCTTCTGATTCCGTTATCATTCCTGTGCAATGTGAATTTTTTGCATTGGAAGGGTTGGGCAAATTGCTTAACACAATTAAAATTGTTCAAAGCAGGCTAAATACAAATCTTGAGATCGAAGGAATTTTAATGACAATGTATGATGGCCGTCTTCGTCTTTGCAACCAGGTAGTAAGTGAAGTAAGAAAACATTTTGAAGATATTGTTTTCAATACCATCATTCATCGGAATTCAAAATTAAGTGAAGCCCCAAGTGTTGGAAAACCTGTTGTTTTATACGATGCCAGCAGTAAAGGTTCGGTGAATTATCTTAATCTTGCCAAAGAAATTTTGCAGAAAAATAATATGACCAAGATCAAGCAGGAAGAGAGAATTCTTGAATTGTAGATTGCAGATTTTAGTTTGCGGATTTATTTTCGTCAATCTAAAATCCGAAATCCGAAATCTAAACTTAAATGACCCAGCCCAAGCCCAATCAAAATAAAGAAGCCTTAGGTAAAGGCATACGTTCGCTATTGCAAAGTATCGACGCCGATCTGAAAACCGGCAGCGGACAATTGAAACCTACTGTAGTTGAAACTGCTACAGGTTCTTTCCGGATTCCTGTTGATGACATCGATATTAATCCAAAACAACCACGTCGCTATTTTGATGAACAAGGATTAAATGAACTGGCCTCATCGATCAAAACGCACGATATCATCCAGCCTGTCACTGTTTCAAGAATGCCTTCCGGAAGGTATCGTTTAGTTTCAGGTGAAAGACGTTTACGGGCATCAAAAATTGCCGGGCTTAAAGATATTCCTGCTTATATACGTCAAACCAACGATCAGCAATTGCTTGAGCTGGCATTACTGGAAAATTTGCAACGTGAAGATCTGAATGCAATGGAAGTTGCACTCAGTTTTAAACGAATGATGGAAGAGTTGGATCTGACGCAGGAACAAGTTGCGGAACGAATGGGAAAAGACCGAAGCACTATTGCTAACTTTATACGTTTATTAAAATTGCCACCGGATATCCAGGTCGCAGTCCGTATTGGCGAGATCAGTATGGGACATGCAAGAGCATTGATAAATGTTGATTCTATAGATAAGCAACTCTTCGTTTTTGATCAGATAAAAGAAAAAGGATTATCAGTTCGTCAGACCGAAGCATTGGTTCGCAATCTTTATAAAGACAGTGGCGGCGCTAAAAAACATACAAAGAGTTCATTGCCCGACGGCTTCCAGCGAATTGAAGATAAGTTAGCATCTCATTTCAGTACCCGTGTGAAGATGAAGCACAGCAAAGACAACAGTGGTTCCATCACATTCGAATATTATTCAATGGATGAGCTGAATAAAATCCTTGGACAATTGGATGTTCCATTAGATTAACCCCTGTCCACACATAGTAACAACCTATTATTAACAATTCAATACTTATTTTTGTCCGAAAGGGCTCTTTTGGAGGTTTAATTCTATGTGCTTAGCAGCTGTACTACTATCAGGCTTTTGTGTAGCCTGCCCTGAGGAGCGAAGCGACGAATGGGTCGCACTCTTGTACTACAACAAGGCTATTCAGCAAATCAGAACTAACAGATGAAAATTTTTTACTTACTCATATCGATATTTTTTTTAAGCAAGGCTTACTCGCAGGCGGTGCCTGCTGAAAATCCTGTTACGATGAAAGATTCAACAGCCAAAAAATCAAAGGCCGATACAGTAAAGCAAAAGATCTACGATCCAAAAGTTGCAGCAAGGCGCTCTGCCATTATACCCGGATGGGGACAGGCATACAATAAAAAATATTGGAAGATACCAATTATCTATGGTGGGCTTGGCGTATCAGGCTATATATTCGTTAACAACATAAAAATTTATAAAGAATATAAGTTTGCATACTCTGCAAGGATCAAAGCTGAACCTCCCACAAAAGATTCCATAGATTACGATCAATTAGATCCAATCTATAAGGTTCTTAGTCCAAATTCTATTCGTTCTGCAAGAGATGAATTCAGAAGATATGTCGATTATTCGGCGTTGGTATTTTTATTACTCTGGGGCTTAAATGTTGTTGATGCTGCCGTTGATGCTCACCTGAAAAATTTTGATGTAAGCCCTGATCTCTCCCTCCAAATAAGACCCGGCTATAGTGATATGGCAAGAACAAATGGCATTAGCCTTGTTTTGAAAATTGGAAAATAGTTTATAGTTCTTAGTCGATAGTTCAGAGTTCGGAGTCAAACTCCTAATCTTGAAGCTTATCTTATATCTTTGAACCACTGGACTCTGAAATCTGAACTCTAAACACAGACCAAAATGAACATTGCTCTCATCGGTTACGGCAAAATGGGAAAAGCGATCGAAGAAATTGCCTTGCAACGTGGCCATGCCATTGTTTTAAAAATTGATATTGATAATGCCGATCAGTTCACAAAAGAAAATTTAGCGAAAGCTGATGTTGCTATTGAATTTACCGGGCCACACAGTGCCTATGAAAATGTAAAAAAACTGATGCAGTTTGGCACAGCCACAGTTTGCGGCTCCACCGGATGGTTAGAGAAATTAGGTGAAATAGAAAATGATTGTAAAAAAAATAATGCAGCTTTTTTATATGCCAGTAATTTTAGCGTTGGCGTAAATATTTTTTTTGAAGTGAATAAACGACTTGCTTCTTTGATGAAAGATCATGAAGATTATGAAATACAGTTAACCGAAATACATCACACCGCAAAAAAAGATGCGCCAAGCGGAACTGCTATTACACTTGCAGAACAAGTGCTTGAGAATATTCCCCGCAAAACTAAATGGGCAAATCATATAAGCGACAATCCCGAAGACCTTGAAATACTTAGTGAACGCATTGACCCGGCAGCCGGCACACATAAAGTAAAATATTCTTCCGGAATTGATGATATCGAGATCATACATACAGCACATACCCGTAAAGGTTTTGCACTCGGCGCTGTGCTTGCAGCAGAATTTTTAAAAGGTAAGAAAGGGATTTATAAAATGAAAGATGTGCTGGGTTTGTAATCCTTTGCAATTATCAAATTAAGACTCATGACAGAGCCAGCAGGAAATGATGCAATATCAATTGAAGTTATAATAAATGCATCGATAGAAAAGGTTTGGAGAGCATGGACCGATCCGGAATGGATACTAAAATGGTTTGGATCAGATCCTAATGGACGTGGGATAAAAGCAAAAATGGATGTGCATGTTGGTGGAAGATTTGAAATCACTTTTAAAGATTCTGATGGCGCCGAACATACCTGTATCGGTGAATACATTGAGGTAGAAGAATTACACAACTTATCATTTACATGGGAATGGAAAAATGAACCAGGTGTTGAATCTTTTGTTTCAGTTATATTGAAACCTGGAAATAATAATACTCATATGGAATTTCAGCATTGTAAATTGGGAACTGCATCCAGCCATGATTATTTAAACGGATGGCAAGCTACCTTCCTAAAACTAAACAGGATAAATTTTTAACTTTAGCATCACTGCTTTTCCCCGTCGACGGATGTCCCAGCTTAATTATCACCCCATGTTGGTACAAACTCACAAACCTCACACTGATTCATATAGCATCACTCACTCTTGTTCTATCAATTCCATTTAAACATTTTGAAAGCACATCCCTAAACAACTTCTCTGCCTCTGCTATGTTTTATCATGCCACTATCCTGCTAGTAGCCCAGCATCAGAATGGCTAATGTATAAATAGATTTGGCAGGCACATATTTTTTTTCTTTTTTGTGAATAATTATGGCGAAACAATCGGGACTGATAAAAATAAGCGGAGCGATCGGTAATATTTGTTTTTACCGATTGCATGGGGAGCATTATGCCCGCACTAAAAGTTCATTGTCCGGTAAAAGAGTGAAGCATGATCCTGCGTTTAAAGAAACCATGAAGTA
>DASTZB010000594.1:0-15374 GCA_035764525.1 Chitinophagaceae bacterium
TGCCAAACCTTATCTGCACGATCAGGAAAATTTTTATAGAGCCAGTCATGGAATAAAAGCTTGATTGCACCATTTAATCTTATAAAAGTATAAGCAGTGAAGGTTGCTCCGTTATCTCTTGCTTCTTTCATAATGCGTTGCATTTCATGCTCATTCAATCCCGGGATCATTGGTCCCATCATAATGCCCATTCTTACCCCTGCGGAACTTAATTCATTGATCACTTTTAATTTTTGTTTGGCTGTTGTTGTTCGGGGCTCCATTACTCTTCTCAGGTCTTCATTAAAAGAAGTAATAGAAACCATTGCTGAAACGATTTGCTTTTTTCCCATTTCCTGCAATACATCTTTGTCTTTTAATATCCATGAATTTTTTGTGAGAATACCAACAGGTTGGTTGAATTCATTACATACTTCCAATAATCCTCTTGTCAAACGAAAAGTTTGTTCAGCAGGTTGATAACAATCTGTGTTTCCACTAAGCATGATGGGTGTTGCATCCCATTTCGGGTGCATTAAAAATTTTCTTAAGAGCTGTGGTGCGTTTTTTTTAACGATGATCTTTCTTTCAAAATCAAGACCCGCACTATACCCCCAGTATTCATGTACATTTCTTGCATAGCAATAAATACAACCATGCTCGCAACCTGCATAAGGATTCATGCTGTACATCATACCAACATCAGGACTCTCCACTTTATTGACAATTGTTTTTGATTCCTGCTCCAGATATTGAGTTTGCACATTTGATTCTTCCCAATCATCAACGGCTTCAATATGTTCCTTTGTTTTTTCGTTTTTAAGAAACTTATTTTTTGTATTGATCTGTGCTCCTCTTCCTTGCAAGTATTGAGAATTTTCTTCCTGTTCTTTGACCTTTACTTTGTAATGGTCCTGTTTCAATTTTTCTGACATGATAGTAAATTGATAAGGTTTAATGGTTAATGGCGACAGAATTGCAGAATGTAAAAGTTTGCCTTCGATAAGCAGAAGGCAAACTTGTTATAAGGCTTAATGGTATAAATTGGTCGCTACATAAATAATTCCCCCTGCTTTGTTGTCACCGGCAAATTCTGAAATTCAAATCGCTGTACTACCTGGTATTTTTTTTCATCGAGTGGTCTTTTTAATAACAACATTCCATCGGCAATAAATCTTCCTGTGAAATTTTTATTGCTGTACTCAAGCCAGCCTTTTTCATATTGCCAGGGTTGCAATTTCCTTGCAATAGTCAAATGCGGTTCAAGTATGAAGTGGGGCTTATTATCATCATTCAATTTCATGAGCCGTTGCGTTTCGTGCCGGATCTCTTTTACTAATGTTTGCACCGGCACTTTGCTGATTACATTTATGTATATAGTATGACTGGGGAAACTTCCAAAATCTCTTAACTCAACTTTGATCGGGTGAAATCCCATCGCTACGACTTTCAATCGATTCACTAATCTTTCCTCCATCATTTCATATTGAAGAAAGTTTGCCAGTATCATATTTGGCTTGCCACCCAGTGCTGTCGGCGCTTTATATTCATCATAAAATTCCCGCTTCACCTTCATGATCTTGTTCCGCAACTCTTCATGTGGATTTAATACTAGCAGGTATTCAAAGACCCGGTAACCCGGGATTGTGACCGTGGTAACAGATTGTAATTGCATAACCCATCCCTCCTGATTTTTAGTACAAAATTATTTAGTATAAATTTACTAATATTTTTAGTTTATATCAAAAATTTTTATCAACTTTATTTAGAAAAATATTTTTATGGAAGGAGAAGAATTTTATGGAGCCGCCTACAAAGGCACAAAGCAATTCACACAAAAAGAAGTAAAAACAGCAAATGCCACCGGCTTTGGCACTGCCGCCGATGACTATATGGAACGGGGCATCGATTTAAATGAGCAACTCGTTCACAATAAGCCGGCTACTTATTTTTTTCGAATGAAAGGTGATGCAATGCAGGAGGCGGGCATTTTTGATGGCGACATTTTAATTGTTGACCGGTCATTGAAACTAGTAAATGGAAAAATTATTGTTGCAATATTAAATGGAGAATTATTGGTGCGTCGGTATCATCAGAATTTTTCATCGGCGTTTTTAATTCCCGATAACAACAGGTATAAGCCGATCAATATTGCAGAGTTTACTGATTTTAAAATGTGGGGAGTGGTTGCCTATTCTATTCATTCATTATTATGAGAGCCATTGTTGATTGTAATAATTTTTATTGTTCCTGCGAGAGGTTATTCAAACCACATCTAGACAGGAAACCGGTTGTTGTACTAAGTAACAATGATGGCTGCATTGTTTCAAGAAGTGATGAAGCAAAAAAAATAGGAGTAGAAATGGCTGGGCCTTATTTTATGGCAAAGCCCTTAATAGAAAAACACAATGTTGAAGTTTTCTCTTCCAACTATAACTTATATGGCGACCTAAGCTGGCGGGTAATGGAAACACTGCGAATAATGCTTGGTAAAAAAAATGTAGAAGTATATTCTGTTGATGAAGCTTTTCTTGATCTCAGTATTTTTCCATTGGAAGATTTGCCTGCTGTTGCGAAAGAAATAAGAACAACAGTGGAAGATTGGACGGGCATCAAGGTTTCTGTTGGCGTAGCTCCTACTAAAGTATTAGCAAAACTTGCTAATCGCATGGCCAAGAAAAATAAACACCTCACAGGTTGTATAACCGTACTTGATACTGATGAAAAGATCAGTGCGGCCTTGCATAAAACACCGGTAAGTGATATTTGGGGAGTCGGTTACCAGTATGCAAAGAAATTAAAAGAAGTATGGGGTATTTATGATGCCTGGCAATTAAGAAACCTTAACGAAGAGTTTGCACATACACATCTTGGGGGTGTTGTAGGCATTCGGTTAATTCGTGAATTGAAGGGGATCACCTCTGAAGAAATGGAAGATGAACTGGTAAATAAAAAAATGATCGCTACTACAAGAATGTTTGGTAATCCTGTAGGCGATATTGCCTCAATAAAAGAAGCGGTTGCTACTTATACATCAAGAGCAGCAGAAAAATTAAGAAGACAACACAGCGCTGCTTGGGTCATAAATGTATTTGTGGTTGCAAAAGGAGAAAATCATAATGTTGATTTTCGCGGAGCTACTCATTCTGATTATATAACATTACCAACAGCAACTTCATTTACCAATGAACTAATAAAGCCCGCTGTCGCACTTGTTGACAAATTATATGAAAAAGGAAGATTTTATAAAAAAGCCGGAGTAATGTTAAGTGGTATTGTTCCCGATATGTCGATACAGGGAAATTTATTCGTACCGGGACATAAGAATTGTGAAAGAAAACTGATGGACATGATCGATAATATCAATTTCAGTCAGCGGGATGATGTATTGAAATTTGCCGCAAGCGGAACGACAAGAGATTGGAAAATGAGACAGGAATTACGCAGCCCGAGATATACAACAAGATGGAATGAATTGTATCAAGTAAGTTAATCAAACAATCCTTTCTGAATATTCTTTCTTGGGTGGAGTGTTTTCTATAAACTTTGGTTTTATTAGATTCAATCCACATTCTTTATTTAATTTATCAACTAAATAAACTGTCAGCTCCGGCGATGTTGCTTCATCATGCATATGCATAAAGAAATATAATTCTTGCAACCCCTGATCTAACCAATATTTCATGCGTTGAACCCATGCATCAGATCTTGCATAGTCAGTAGAATGTAAACTATTGCCAACATATCTTATAAATGCTTTTGGAATAGTTAAACGCATGTGAGCACAATCTCTTCTGCCAGCCGTATCGGTAATTACAGCACCAATGTTGTTTGAAGATAAAAATTCAAACAACTCTTCTCTTTCTTTTTCTTTATTAAACCATGCAGGATGACGAACCTCCAAAAAAAATTGTAGCTCTTTGGGTAGGGATAACATGAATTTGAATAGATCATGTTTCCTGTTTGGAGAAAAAGTATCACTTACCTGGACAAAGATGGGTCCAAGATGCTCCCCAAAAGCCTGGATACCACGAAGAAATTCTCTTGTCAAGAATTCTTTTCCCTTCAACGTTCCGCGATGAGTAACTCCCTGATACATCTTTGGACAAAATAGAAAATCTTTTCCTTTTGCTTTTTCTTTCCATTTACTTATTCCTTTAGGTCCAACTATTTTATAATGAGTTGCATTTAACTCAATACAATTGTAATGCTCTACGTAATGTTGCAGGAAATTTTTCTCTTTTGTCTTTGGTGGATAGATTTTTCCAACCCACTCCGGTCTTCCCCATTTGGCGCAACCAAGATATATTTTTGGTTGTTTAGCTGGTTTACCACTTAATATTTTTTTGTTGAACGTTGGTTCGGCAGGTAATGAGAAATCAATGGTGTTCAATTCACTTTCTTCAACTCTTCCGAATTCCATACGTAACCTTTTACTTATTGATATTTCTTTTCAAGATCAAATAAGATCTTTTTATCAGCATCATTGATCGTCCTTGTTGTATCCTGCGGCACAAAATGAATTTTATAGGATTGAATAGCTATTTCCGGGTTATTAATATTATACCCAATAATTCTTAACGCCTGTAATGCATTAAAATCCATAGGCACTTCTACATTAGTAGTATCAAACCAAAATCCAAAACCTTTTTCAGCCAATGCTTGCCATGAAAAATAACGACTTGGATCAACTTTGCGTCCCGGCGCCCAATCCATGTGCCCGATAAAATTTGCTTGCGGAATATTATAAGCTTTTTTCAATCTGTCAAGCAATTGGAGTAAACTATTCATTTGCGGCTCGGTGAACGGCTCGCTTCCATTGTTATCAATTTCTATACCGATGCTGCAACTATTCATATCAGAAACGCTTCCCCATTTACCTAAACCTGCATGGTGTGCCCGCAATAGATCATTCAACATGTGATGAACGGTGCCGTCCTCACAAATAACATAATGTGCACTGACTGCTGTGCGGGGTAATGTAAAAGTCCTTAAAGTTTGCTCGCATGAATCCTGCGCAGTATGATGTATTATAACAAAATTGGGACGACGCATAGAAAAATTTGTAGTGCCGACCCAATTATCTGCATATTGTAGACCCGCAGAATCTTTTACAGGGTATTCACGCAAAAGCTTTGCATAATTCTTTACCTGCTTTTTATAAGATTTATTAGTCGAAGCATATTTATTATGGACACATGCCGCTAAAAAAATGATCACAAATAGAAAAGCCAGTATTCTTCTCATTCTGTATTATAATTTGGGGGAAAGTTAATTAAGCCTGTTGAATATTTTTCAAACAGTTTACATATTTCTCCTGTATTGCCCGCCGACTTCATAAAGCGCATGAGTTATCTGGCCAAGAGAGCAATACTTAACTGTCTCCATCAATTCTTTAAATAAATTTTCGTTTTTAATGGCGGCCGCCTTTAATCGCTTCAGCATTTCTTCAGATTTTTTTTCATTGCGCTTCCAGAAAGCATGAAGATTATTTATTTGTTGTTCCTTTTCTTCTTTTGTACTTCTTATTACTTCGTTGGGAATGATCGTTGGTGAGCCTTGCTTATTTAAAAAAGTATTCACACCAACTATAGGGTATTCGCCTGTGTGTTTCTGATGTTCATAATACAAGCTTTCTTCCTGTATCTTGTTTCGCTGATACATTCTTTCCATTGCGCCTAATACTCCACCACGTTCGGTGATGCGATCAAATTCAGTAAGCACGGCTTCTTCAACTAAATCGGTCAATTCTTCAATGGCAAAGCTTCCCTGTGTGAAATTCTCTGTTTTTGCAGATCCTAATTCACGATTGATGATCAATTGAATTGCCATCGCTCTTCTTACGCTTTCTTCAGTTGGTGTTGTTATGGCCTCGTCATACGCATTTGTGTGAAGTGAATTACAATTATCATAGATAGCGTACAGTGCCTGTAATGTTGTACGTATATCGTTGAAATCAATTTCCTGTGCATGCAAACTTCTTCCAGATGTTTGAATATGATATTTCAGCATCTGGCTGCGTTTGTTCGCTTTGTATTTATAGCGCATTGCTTTTGCCCAAATTCTCCTGGCTACTCTTCCGATCACACTGTATTCCGGATCCATACCATTGCTGAAAAAGAAAGAAAGGTTCGGTGCAAAATCATCAATGTTCATTCCCCGGCTTAAATAATATTCAACATAAGTAAACCCATTTGACAATGTAAATGCCAGTTGGGTAATAGGATTGGCCCCTGCTTCTGCAATATGATAACCGCTGATGCTTACGCTATAAAAATTCCTGACCTTTTGTTTAATAAAATATTCCTGCACATCACCCATCAACTTCAATGCAAACTCGGTAGAGAAAATGCAAGTGTTCTGTGCCTGGTCTTCTTTTAGGATATCTGCCTGCACTGTACCTCTCACTTGTTGCAGCGCCTCTTCCTTACATTGCTCATATATTTCTTTTGGTAAAACTTCATCGCCCGATAAACCAAGCAACTTTAAACCAAGACCATCATTTCCTAATGGTAAACAGTCGGGTGATGACGTATTATTATAAACAGGCGAAGAAAGGCTCTGATATTTGTTTTTAAACGCATCTTCAACCATTTTCAATTTTCCATTATCCATTATCCACTTCTCACATTGCTGATCAATCGCCGCATTCATAAAAAATGCAAGCAGCATCGGTGCCGGGCCATTGATCGTCATTGAAACAGAAGTCTTCGGATCACAAAGATCAAAACCGCTGTATAATTTTTTTGCATCATCAACAGTTGCAATACTTACGCCTGCATTACCGATCTTTCCATAAATATCTGGACGATAATCAGGGTCTTCGCCGTAAAGCGTCACACTGTCAAATGCAGTTGATAATCTTTTCGCCGGCTGATCAACACTTACATAATGAAATCTTTTATTAGTTCGCTCTGGGCCACCTTCACCTGCAAACATTCTTGTTGGATCTTCTCCTTCTCTTTTTAATGGAAATACCCCGGCAGTAAATGGAAAGCTGCCCGGCACATTTTCCTGAGCCTGCCAGCGAAGCAGGTCACCCCAATCTTTAAACTTTGGTAAAACAACTTTGGGAATTCTTGTCCCTGATAAACTTTTACTGAACATTTCCTGCCTGATCACTTTATCACGAACCTTATATTCATAATAATCTTTTTCATAAGCTTTTATTTTTGACTGCCAGTTTGTAATCAGTTTTCTTGCAACTGGCGTTAATTGATCTTCGTAAAACAGTTTCATTTTTTCAAGCACGGCGGTAGAATAACCATGTGACCCCTGGGCGAAGGAAAAATTTTTAATTTCTTCCAATACGCCGTTCAATTGGTAAAGTTTGGAAGCAATGGCGGATTGTTCTTTTACCAATTGATCATAGCTCCTGTTACTTTCACTTATTTCACTTAAATACCTAACCCTGTTAGAAGGAATGATCGCCAGTGTAACCTTTGCAGTTTCCGGAAAGTGATATTTACCAAAACTAATAGTTGTTTTTTCTTCAATTTTCTTCAGCAACATTTCAAATAGCTGATTTACCCCGTCATCATTAAACTTACTAGCAACAGTTCCGAGGATCGGCAGGCTTTCGTCTTTTGCAGTAAATAACTGGTGATTTCTTTTATATTGCTTTCTTACATCACTCAACGAATCCAATGCCCCTGCCTTATCAAACTTATTAATGCAAACAATATCAGCATAGTCCAGCATATTGATCTTTTCTAATTGCGATGCGGCGCCATATTCCGGCGTCATTACATACATGCTTACATCGCAATGATCAAGTATGCTTGCATCACTTTGACCAACGCCGGCACTTTCCAGAATAATAAAATCAAATCCTGCGCTTTTGCATATATCAATTGCTTCCTGCACGGAACCGCTTAATGCAGTATTATCATCTCTTGTCGCCAGCGATCGCATATAAACTCTTGGATGAGAAATTGAATTCATTCTTATCCTATCACCCAATAATGCGCCACCCGTCTTTTTCTTTGAAGGATCGACTGAAATTATTGCAATCGTTTTATCAGTAAAATTGGTTAGAAAGCGACGAACGATCTCATCAGTTACAGAAGACTTACCTGCCCCACCAGTTCCTGTAATTCCTAACACAGGTATTGTTCTAATTCCTGACTCCTGGCTCCTGACTTCCGATTTCCCATTGTTCTCTGCATTAGTGATCTCTCTTGCGATCACTCTCACATCTTTTACCTCTTCTAATTTCAACGGCGTTTTGTAATCTGTTTTTCCATTTAATTGAATATCACATTGCATGATCACATCTTCGATCATTCCTTCAAGCCCCATCTTTCTTCCATCATCGGGAGAATAAATTCTTGTAATACCATATTTATGCAGCTCATCAATTTCTTCCGGCAAAATAGTACCACCACCACCACCAAATATTTTTATATGACCGCAACCATTTTCATCTAATAAGTCTTTCATGTATTTAAAAAATTCTACATGCCCGCCCTGGTAACTGGTAATTGCTACGCCTTGTACATCTTCTTCGATTGCTGCCTCCACAATTTCTTTAACCGAACGATTATGGCCGAGATGAATGATCTCTGCTCCTTTCGATTGCATGATTCTTCGCATGATATTAATAGCAACATCATGCCCGTCAAATAGTGAAGCCGCTGTTACGATCCTGACTTTATTTTTGGGGGTGTAAGCCATACGAACTACAAAAATAGATGAAAAAGCTAATGCCTGTTAGTGGCACAAGCTATTGATTTCAAACTCCTCCAAAAGCAATCCTTTCAAAGGTTTGAGTGGGGTTTATTACATTTGCTCCATGCAGCAAATTATAGAATCTACACTTGAACTATATAAGAAATGGCGTGGTAAAGAAGCTGTATCGATTGATGTATTGCCCCGATCCGGCAGTGAAAGAAGATATTTTCGTATTCATGAACAGGAAGGCACCACTATCATTGGAACTTATGGGGCTAACATAAAAGAGAATGAAACCTTTTTTTATTTCTCAGAAAATTTTTTCAGTAAAAATTTACCTGTCGCCAATATTCTTGTCATAAGCGACGATCGAATGTTTTATCTGCAGGAAGATTTTGGTGATATATCATTGATCGATCGGTTGGAATCTGAAGGCTACACTGATGATATCTACAATCTCTTTCAAAAAAGTTTGCAAACACTTGCCAGGCTTCATATAAAGGGCGATGAAGGACTTGACTATGATCGTTGTCTTACCAACACAGAATTTGGCAGACAAGCGATCATGGCTGATCTGCTTTATTTCAAATATTATTTCTTAGATGCATTAAGAAAACCATACGACAAACAAAAACTTATTGATGATTTTGAAGCATTGAGTAATTATTTAACTCACACCGAATACAAATATTTTATGTTCCGTGATTTTCAAAGCAGGAACATAATGGTAACCTCCCCCATATCCCCCTCTGGAGGGGGAAAGGAGGAGGTTATCCATTTTATCGATTACCAGGGAGGAATGAAAGGCGCCCCTCAATATGATGTAGCAAGTATGCTTTGGCAGGCTAGAGCCAACTTAAATGATGAATGGAAAGAAAAGCTATTGAATGATTATATCAGTGCATTGGAAAAACTTATTAATTCAAAGGTTAATAAACCAGTTTTCAAAAGCCAATACAATGGTTATGTAATGATCCGTTTGTTGCAGGTACTTGGGGCTTATGGCTTCCGTGGTTTGTTTGAACGAAAGGCTCATTTCTTAACAAGCATACCTTTAGCATTAACCAATTTAAAGTGGTTCATCAACAATCAAAGTATTGGTATTTCATTGCCTGAATTCAGAAAAGTGCTTGACATTTGTGTAGATGACGAGATCATTCAACAGTTCACTCCTTTGCAGGCAACTGAAAAAACTCCACTGACAGTTAAGATCAACAGTTTTTCTTATAAAAAGGGATTGCCCGAAGACAACAGCGGTAATGGCGGGGGATTTGTCTTTGATTGTCGCGGTATTTTAAACCCAGGTAGAATAGAAGCATTTAAATCTCAAACCGGTCGCGATAAATCTGTAAAGGATTTTTTGGAACAACAAACCAAAATGACTGAATTCCTCAACAGCGTTTTTGATATTGTTGATATAACTGTTGAAGATTATTTGAAAAGAGATTTTGAGAGTTTGATGATAAGTTTTGGATGCACCGGCGGACAACATCGTAGTGTATATGCTGCCGATGCACTGGCAAGACATTTAAGAAATAAATTCAAAGTGAAGATCGAGTTGAGACATTTGATACAGGATGAGAAGAATTGGCAAAACCATCTGCCCGAAAAAAAGTCCTGAGAATACCCATGCCTGACACATACAATCATGAAGCCTATCTTTCAATTCTTGCTAAAAGAAAAGAACGAAAAAAACAATTTGTTCCTTCTACAACAGCATTAAGAGAAATTCGACTATACTTCACCTACGATATTCCAAATACGCTTTTTTATCTTTTTAATTACACGAAGGTCATCACCAGGATCCTTATACAGAAGAATTTTTGCTGCCCGGGCTATAGTCATATTAATATTTCAATTGGAGAAAATGAAAAAGAAGCAATAGCAAGAGCCTATGAGTTAGAAGATTGGTACCGTTTTGGTATAGCGGTCCTTCCAAAAGATAAATTTTTTAATTGCCCTGATAAAGAAAAAGAAGACCTGATTTTACAAACTATTACAGAAGGATTATTAGATATTGCAACTCTTGATCACCTTGATAAAAAAATATTAAAAGAAGCGATTGAGCAGGCAAAGCAATGGGGGGTTATGCATGAAAGGATAATAAGGGAAAAGCAGAATAAAAAATTTTGCTTTCGTATTAGCAGCATGCCCATTAGAAACAGCGCTGAAGAAAATATCTTCTTTACATTAATAGATCGTGATGGGGTAAAAGAATATAAATGGAAGTTTGGACAATTACATATTCTTGATGCCATTGTTTGGTTCTTTAAAATTACCGTTACCAATAAAGTCATCAGAACCAAACCAGCGGCACGTACGGACATAATTTTAAAAGGAAGAAAAAAAGAATTCGAAATATCAGTTGAGGATATTAAAAAAGAGAAGGGCAAAGTTAAGTTAGAGGATACAGTTATTCCAATAGAACCCTGGATCATTGAGCTTGAAGAAAAATTAAAAACCGCTCCAAAAAATAAAAATAGTTAGATGAAGGCAATGATTTTTTCTGCCGGGCTCGGCACCAGATTTAAACCATGGACTGATTCACATCCGAAAGCTCTTGCAATTGTGAATGGCAGATCATTGCTCCAAAGAAACATTGAATATCTACAACAATATGGAATTAAAAATGTTGTTGTCAATGTTCATCATTTTGCAGATCAGCTTATTGAAACTATAATAAAAAGCAACGGATGGGGAAGTAAGATCACGATCAGCGATGAAAGAGATGAACTGCTTGAAACCGGTGGAGGGTTGCTGAAAGCAAAAGAGTTTTTCACACCCGGTGAAAGATTTATTACCTGTAATGCTGATATTCTTACCGATCTTGATATTAATAAGCTGATCTCATTTCATACAGAAAAGAAAGCATTGATCAGCTTCGGAGTCACACAAAGAAAAACATCCCGCTATCTTTTATTTGATGAAAATAATCGCCTTTGCGGATGGCGAAATTCAACAACAGGGGAAGATAAAATATCGATCCCTAAGTCTCAGTACAACGAAAAAGCTTACAGCTGTGTGGTCGTTTTTGAATATAATGTTTTCAGATTAATGCAGGAAAAAGGATTCTTGGGAAAATTTTCACTTATAGATGCATACCTCGCACTAGCCGCTGAGCATCTTATTCTTGGTTTTGACCATACCGGCGACAGGTTTGTGGACGTTGGAAAACCCGAAAGCATTGTCATAGCGGAATCAGTTTTCCCCTGACAATGGCACGGTTTTTTAAACGGTAAATTCATTCTTGTCTATTTAAATTATATTACACGCCGATTTTAAAAATTATTTACATGAAGAAAGTTTTTGTTGGAATTATCCTATCACTAATTGCTCTTACGCAATACGCACAGGTAACAAAGTATGATAACAAGGAAGCATTTTACCCGCAATTTTATCCTTACCCGGGAAATGATTACCGTAGTGCCAGCGGCGAACCCGGCCCTAAATATTGGCAGAACAAAGCTGATTATAAAATAAATGCCACTCTCGATACAGGTGCCCATAAGATATCCGGAGATGTAGAAATAACATACACGAACAATAGTCCTGATAACCTGAAGTTTTTATGGTTACAAGTTGATCAGAATATTTACCGTGAAGATTCACGGGGTTCTGCAACAACCACACAGGCTGGTGGACGTTGGGCAAATACAAAATTTACCGAAGGTGATGTGATAAAGTCAATAAGCGTTGATGGGACTAAACCATATTCCCCAAAATATACAGTTAGTGATACACGTATGCAGGTTTGGCTGAATGATGCTTTGAAAGGGTCTGGAAACAAAGTAAAAGTTAAGATCGCTTTTGAATTTACAGTGCCGGAATATGGGACGGATCGTATGGGACGATTAAAAACAAAGAACGGTTGGGTATATGAAATTGCCCAATGGTTCCCCCGCTTATGTGTATACGATGATATTCAAGGGTGGAATACCTTGCCATATGTTGGGCAAGGAGAGTTTTATCTTGAATACGGGGATCTTGAATATTCGATCACCGCTCCCTCCGATCTGATCGTTGTTGGTTCAGGAGAATTACTGAATCCACAGGATTGTTATACAGCAGATCAGCAAAAAAAATGGAGCGAGGCAAAGAACAGTGATAAAACGGTAACGATCCGCGGCGAAAAAGAAATAAAAGAAGCATCTTCAAGACCGAATAAACCTAACTGCACATGGCGATTTAAGATCAGTAATGCAAGAGATGTAGCATGGGGCGCCTCAAAAGCATTTGTATTAGATGCAGCAAAAATTAATTTACCAAGTGGGAAAAGATCGATGGCCATCAGCGCTTATCCATTTGAAAGTGTAAAGAAAAACGGCTGGCAACGCAGCACCGAAATGGTAAAAGGAGCTATTGAGCATTATTCTAACAAATGGTTTGAATTTCCATATCCTGCAGCAACAAATGTGGCAGGGATTGTTGGTGGTATGGAATATCCGGGGATTGTTTTTTGCGGCTATACTTCTTCAGGCGCCGGTTTATGGGGAGTTACTGATCATGAGTTTGGTCATACCTGGTTCCCGATGATCGTTGGCAGCAACGAAAGAAAATATGCATGGATGGATGAGGGATTTAATACATTTATTAATGGTCTTTCCACCGAAGAATTTAATAAAGGAGAATTTGCATCTGCGTCATTTTTCCCTGGTGATATGACGAGTTTTGTTTTTAATGATGAGATGGATGGTCTCTTCAATGCGCCTGATGTGATCGGCCAGAATGATCTTGGTATTGCAGCCTATGAAAAGCCATCTATCATGTTGAATGCATTGCGTGATGTAGTGCTTGGCAAAGAAAGATTTGATGCAGCTTTTCGTGAATATGTAAGTCGCTGGGCCTTTAAACATCCGACACCATGGGATTTCTTCCATTCTATGGAAAATGTTTCCGGTGAGGATCTCGGTTGGTTTTGGCGTGGATGGGTATTGAACACATGGAAACTTGACCAGGCAGTAAAAGATGTAAAATACATTCGAAATGACCCGGCAAATGGCGTTAACATCACCATCGATAACCTGGAAAAAATGGCAATGCCGGTTCTTATACAGATAAAAGAAGAAAATGGAAAAGTACATGATCTTACACTCCCTGTAGAGATCTGGCAGCGTGGCACTTCATGGACATTTCATGTAGCCACTACAAGTAATGTAACGGATGTTGTACTTGATCCTGACAAAAAATTGCCGGATGTAAATCGTAGTAATAATAAAATGAAAGAGAAACCTTTTTAAAATTAAGCCCTCCTTTTCGGAGGGTTTTTTTATAAATTGCGATTAATGTTCCTGCCACCTCACCATCATTAACTCTTAAAAATATTATATGACAACAGAACAAATAATGAAAGAGCTTGAAAAGAAAGGTTCTGAATCCATAAGAAAAATTTTCAAAAATCATGGAAACAACGGACCGATGTATGGTGTAAAGGTTGGTGATCTGAAAATGATCCAGAAAAAAGTAAAGAAAGATCATGAGCTTGCTATGGGCCTTTTTGCTACCGGTAATTATGATGCCATGTACCTTGCTGGTCTTATTGCTGATGAATCAAAGATGAGTAAGAAAGATATTCAGCAATGGGCAGAAAAATCGCATAGTAAAGGGATTAGTGAATATACAGTAGCCTGGGTGGCCGCAGAAAGTGAATATGGCTGGGAATTGGGTATGAAATGGATCGATTCATCAAAAGAAAATATTGCTTCCGCAGGATGGAATACTTTGTCAGGAGTTATTGCTTTAAAACCGGATAATGAACTGGACATTGTTTTAGTAAAAAAATTATTGCAGCGGATTGTAAAAGAAATTCACTCCGCTCCGAATCGTGTTCGCTATACCATGAATGGCTTTGTGATCGGGGTTGGCGCCTATATAAAAGAACTCACGAAAGAGGCCATTGAAATTTCAAAAAAGATCGGGGATGTTTATGTTGATATGGAAGGGACTGCCTGCAAAGTTCCATCGGCAGCAGATTATATTAAAAAGATAGAAGCACGAGGATCTATTGGAAAGAAAAAGAAAACAGTGAAATGCTGAAACGAAAGTTGATCAACGAAGTATCGATTGTAGTCTTTCCAGTGTTGTTTCATCCAATACTTCTCTTTCTTTTTTAATGTTCCATTTCACCAATGAAATCTTTTCATAAGTTATTTCGATGCCTGTAATATCTCCATCGCGGTAACAACAGCAGCCTGAATTAAAGTAGGATGGTTTCATTGTGAGATATTGAGCTGGGGTTGTTTTATAATCCCTGCCTCCTCTTTTTATTTCCTCTTCGATTTGTTTTACTTCATCTCGCCGGTTTGATTTGATCGCATCACCCAGCTGTTTGTACAATTTTTCCGGATGGGTGAGTGATTCAAAAACCGGTTGGTGAGTATGGCCGGTAATTAAAACAAGATTTTTATATTTTGCCGACCATTCATACATCATAAGGTTATGCGCTGTCTTCAAATCTTCATCATAGGCCGGTGTATTGAAATTTATTCTTAAATAAGATTGCAGCGGCGCCCAGATATTTGCTACAAAAAATTTACTGAACCAATTGCCATCACTACTCGCATCGCCCTGGTGACCGTGGGTAAGAAAAATTGTCAACGGGCAATTGGCAATTGGCAAGGCTTCATCATCAATAGTTGGTTTTTTTTTAAGGAATGAAAAAGGATCGCTGGCAGTGTTCTTTTGCCGGTTGCCTTCTTTATTATCCTTCTCAAGAATAATCCCTT
>DASTZB010000595.1:0-20434 GCA_035764525.1 Chitinophagaceae bacterium
CAAAGACAAAGATTTGATCGTGTTGGCATCTTTACATATTCGCATGAAGAAGGAACATCAGCACACGATTTAATTGATGATGTATCTGCTGATGAAAAGGAGAGAAGAGCACAGGAAGTTATGGAAGTGCAGCAGGAGATCAGTTATGAAAAGAATGTAGAAAAAGTAAATAAAGTATTTAAAGTAATTATAGATAAAAAAGAATCTGGCCGATACCTTGGTCGTACAGAATTTGATTCTGTTGAAGTAGATAATGAAGTGGTGATACATTCTTCTAAAAAATTACCCATTGGTGAATTTGTAAATGTGAAGATCACGAAGGCTTATGATTATGATCTGGAGGGAGAGGTGGTGTAAGATTATAGGCTTTAGATAGCTAATAGTTTTTCCTTTTTTCGCTTTACCATCTTCTCGATCTCCACCGCTGCAAAGATTAAAATAGATCCTACACCTACCAATACAAATTCTTTTAGTGTTAAAGATTCGGTTTTGAAAAAGGATTGCAGGACCGGAACATAAGTTATGGCAGCTTGAAGCAATAAGGTGACCATTACTGATCCAATTAATAGCTTATTTGAAAACAGACCAATACTAAAAAAGGATTGCTTCTCAGATCGGATTGCAAGTACATGCCCCATTTGACTTAAGCATAAAAAATTAAAGACCATCGTTTGCCAGGGCATATGATTTCTTATCGCCCAACCTTGTAGTGATAATGAAATGCCAGCCATTAATATTCCCACCCAGATCATATGTAAACCACGGCCTTCAGCAAAAACTGTTTGTTGTGGGTGACGGGGAGGTCTTTTCATAATATCCTTTTCTGCTTTTTCAAATGATAAAGAAATTGCAGGTAAACCATCAGATACTAAATTTATCCAGAGTATATGAATTGGTAACAAAGCAACAGGCAAGCCCATTAACGGTCCCAGCAACAGCGTCAAAATCTCACTCGAGTTGGTTGTCATCAGAAATTTGATAAACTTGAGTATGTTATCATAGATCCTTCTTCCTTCTCTTACTGCTTTTACGATCGTTGAAAAATTATCGTCAAGCAATATCATGTGAGCAGCTTCTTTCGATACATCAGTGCCGGTGATGCCCATGGCTATACCGATGTTTGCTCTTTTTAATGACGGCGCATCATTTACACCGTCACCCGTCATCGCAACATAATGCCCTTTCTGTTGTAATGTTTTTACGATCTGTAGTTTTTGTTCAGGCGACACACGGGCATAGACTTTTATTTTCTCAACTTTGGTTTGAAAACTATCCTCCTCTAACGAGGCAAGTTCCTGCCCGGTAATGATCAGGTCTTTTTTGTTGTTTAATATCCCGATTCGCTCTGCAATATTTTTTGCTGTAAGAGGGTGATCGCCGGTGATCATTACTGGTATAATGCCGGCCGTTTTGCATTGAGCAACTGCATCTATAACTTCGTCTCTTGGCGGATCAATAATACCTGCCAATCCCAAAAACTCCAGGCCGGTTTCATGAGTCTCACTTGTCGGATCTTTTGGTTTTTCTTTCCAATAACGAAAAGCAAAACCTAAAACCCTGAGACCTTTTGATGCCATTTCATCAACTTTCTTTAAGACGTCATTGTTGTCTCTTTTCTTGCAACCGTCCAATAAAATATCTGGCGCTCCTTTCGTGAATGAAATTATCTTCCCACCATGTTCATGAAAAGTAGTCATCAATTTTCTATCGGAATCAAACGGGATTTCTGCTATGCGTGGCCATTTTTCAACATTAATGTCTTGTTCTCTTGCCATTTCCATAAACGCAATTTCCGTACTGTCGCCTTTTATTTTTTTTTGCTCATCTTCAACTGCATCGTTATTCAGTGCAAAAGCACGCAACAATAAATTACCATGTTCATCATCCTTTAGTTTATTGAACTTTTCATGTGAGTATGACCTGTTGTTAACAAAAACTTCTTCGACATGCATTTTGTTCTTAGTCAGCGTACCAGTTTTATCTGTACAGATATAGCTAACAGAACCTAACGTTTCAACTGCAGGTAGTTTCCTGATAAGACTATTCAACCTGATCATTCTTTTAGCTGCTAAAGCAAGCGAAATAGTTATTACTGCAGGTAATGCTTCAGGAATAGCAGCCACGGCGAGCGAAATACTTGTAAGCACCATCTTGACAATGTCTTCGCCACGCAACCAGCCAGCGAAAAAAAACAGGAAGCATAATATCAGAACAAGGACAGAAAGGTTTTTCCCAAACAAAGCCATTCTTTGTTGCAACGGGGTAAGCGTTTCACTTTCCTGCAGCATCCTGGCTATGCGGCCAAGCTCTGTTTTCATGCCCGTGGCGATCACGATGCCTTTACCCCGACCATTGGACACAAAAGTTCCTTTGAAAGCAAGGTTTTTCTTATCACCAATGGATAAGTCCTGGTCTTCAAGCACATCGCTGATCTTATCGACGCCAATCGATTCACCAGTCAATGCTGCTTCTTCAATTTTCAGACTATTTGATTCAATAATCCGTACATCCGCAGGAACCGCATTGCCAGATTCTAATATAATAATATCTCCGGGCACTAATTCTGTAGCAGGTAATGTCGTTTTAATCTTATCCCGAATGACTTGTGATTGCACAATGGACATTTGTTTCAGGGCCTCCATTGCTTTCTCTGCACGATATTCCTGGAAGAAACCGATCACAGCATTTAATACAACAATGATGAGGATAACGATTGTATCAGTCACATCTCCTATGATGCCGGATATTATTGCTGCCACTAATAAAATAAGGATCATTACATCCTTGAACTGCATCAGCAGCATTCCGCCTATAGTTTTCTTTTTTCCTTCTTTTAATTCATTGGGACCAACTTTATGAAGCCGGTGCTTTGCCTCCGAAGCAGACAGTCCAACTTCGCCAGAACCTGTTCGTTCAAATACTTCTTCTATTTTAAGATCATACCAGTTCACGTTAATAAAGTTCTGTCAAAAAGGGCTATTGGTAACATGATGCTTAAAGTTTAAACTAAACCAAATATTTATTCTAAAGTTTAAAGAGGGCCGGAGCCCTCTCCATTTTTAGTCACTTTCTTTCTCTTCTGATTCTTTATTCTTTTTATCTACTTCATTTTCCACACCATCATTTCCTGTAGTTACTATGGTGCCATTTCTGATCTCGGAGTGACGGATCTGTCCGCCGAGATGTGCCGTTTGCACCATTACTGCAAAAGAAGCAAATGCAAGAACAGCACAAAACATCAAAAATGGTCTGGACAATGATGCTTTCTTTTTTATGATCAGTGTTACTAAAGCAACAATACCTGTAATTAAAATAATGATCAAACCAATCATTGCCATTTCTTCGTGACTTTCTATTAAACTTTCTGAAACACCAGGCAGCATTTCGACATTTTCTTCGGTTCCTTCACCCGTAAGATAAATTGGTATGATGAATATCGCCGCAATTATCATAAAGTAAAGCGAAAGGGATTTTATTTGATCTTGCTTTCTTATAAATCCATAAAGCAGGATAAGTCCACCTGCAATCGAGAAAAATAATGGCACATGATTCAACGCCAAATGAATTTGAGATGCATTCATAATTTTTTATTTAAGTGTAAATAATAGTTGTGAACCGCCGGTAAAAAAAATTATGCTATGCGTGGAGGATGAAAGATGAAAAATGATCGGTGATCAGGAATTCTTTTGGGATAGTAAGTTGAAGGTTTTTCCAGTAAATAATGAACTCCGGTAGCAGCGATTTTCTTTTCTAATACCGGCGTATCGATATGTGAAATATTGCCGACCGATTTAAATGGGAGTTCAGTATCGTCTTTATCGTCACTATCATTAGGATGATCATTATCGGTATAATGTATTTTCAAAAATGTGATGAACGAAAGAAACGGATCTTCATTTCGATGATGCAAATAATGCTTAACCAAAAAAGGAAGTTTCCACAACTGGTGAATTTCAGTTGATCCATTAAGTATTAATGCGCCGAGGAATATGATAATGATTTTTTTGCTCATTGATCAATGGCAATATAAGGAAGCCTATTAATTAGAAGATTGATTTTTCTCAGCCAGCTGTTAAGATTTGGAAAAAATTCTTTTTTTATTTTGGATTTTTGCCTGGTTAAGCCAACTTTTTGGAGCTTTGGGTTTGCTATCGAAAAAATCATGCAAGTTGTCGGTGCCAGATCTTGGTCCAATATTTCCGGTTATTTTATTTTTTTCTTGTTAACCTTATCTTGTTAAGTCGCGAAGCAAATTTTTTAGGCGCTGCGAATGCTGCAAACAATATTGTATATAAAAAAATGGGAATAACAATAGAGATGAAGCAAATAAAAAACACAAGCACAGTATAAAATATAGCATAACGATAGATCTTTTTATAGGAATAATAGTATTTCCGGTGTTCTTCTTCTATAAGATGATGATTGTAGGCGTATGTGCAGATACTATCAGCAGCAACTGATATCAGGATGTAATTGAAGCCAAAGATCGCCAATGCCGTTCCACTTTCTTTTTGAAGGTACTCGGCTAATACTGCTGTTGGAAACGGTGTAAGTGTTACTACTAATAATAAAAGACCATTTATCCACATCAGGTTAGTATCGATTTTTTTAATGTATTCAAACGCAATATGATGGTTTATCCAGCAAACGAGTATTGTTATAAATCCAATTGAAAACGCAAAAAAAGATTGCCAATGAGCGGAGAATATCTTTAATAACCCCTCATTAGTTTGAGAATGCAAGGTTTGTATTAATTCTAATACTAAAAGTGTAATAGCGATGGCAAAAACGCCGTCGCTGAATGCTTCAATTCGTGTGGTTTCCTTTGTATTATTACCATTCTTATGTTCCACTTATTTAGGATTGATTTCATTTAGAGGTTCCACTAATGCTAAAGCATAACGCTCTAATTTATGCTATAAAATGCAACTTTTAGAAAAAATGGCGATATAAAAATTAAGAAACTGATGTTATACATTTTGTATTGTTATAGCGGCCATGAAATTCTGCTTTACAATGCTAGTAACCCAATTATCCATTATCTTAGACACAATAACCAACCGAATGTCCAAAGAATTTACTTTTATTAACCGGGACCTTAGCTGGCTGAGTTTTAATCACCGTGTATTGCTCGAAGCAGCTGATGAATCTGTGCCGCTTTATAGCCGTATACAATTCCTTTCTATTTTTTCATCCAACCTGGATGAGTTCTTCAGGGTTCGCATGCCATCTATTTATGCATTTACAAGCATCAATGCTAAAAAAACTTCGTTGCGTGATGAGTACCCGGAAAATCTTTCACAATCAGTTATTGAATACCTGCAAGGTCAATTAGAAGACTTTGGAAGAATTTTTACCCGGCAAATTTTACCATCACTGGAAGAAAATAATATCCATCTTTATTACGGTGATAGCATAAGAGAAGAACATAAAGAAACAATAATGGATTTTTTTCTATCAAGAGTATTATCGTTTCTTCAACCAGTCATTCTCAAAAAAGAAAACCGGGGAGCTATTTTTCTTGAAAACAATTATCTCTATTTTATTGTTGATATTGAAGACACAGATTCTCCGGATGTTCATGAATATGCATTGCTGAATATCCCTTCTGATCAACTGCCACGCTTTTCAGAATTACCAAAGATCGAAGACAAACACTATTTACTTTTTCTCGATGATGTGATCCGGGAAAACCTTGCTGAAGTATTTCCAGGCTATAAAATTCACGGAGCATACGCTGTAAAGCTTACCCGTGATGCAGAATTAAATATTGAAGATGAATTCACCGGTGATCTTGCTGATAAAATTGAAAAGCAATTAGGAAAAAGGGACATCGGGCTGGCCACAAGATTTTTATTTGATGGTAAAATGCCTGTAGGAATCAGAGATTTTCTAAAGCAATATTTTGGTATAAGAGACGAGGAGATGGTAGAAGGCGGCCGTTATCATAACCTGAAAGATATGGGCAGTCTTCCGAATCCAACCGGGAAAAACCTGGCGTACGATCCCTGGCCGTCTGTTCGTCACCCGGATTTTAGCACAAGCAATTCAATTTTTAAAACGATCACTGAAGGGGAACGTTTACTTCATTTGCCATATCATTCATATAATTATATCCTCCGGTTTTTTAATGAAGCTGCCATCGACCCACAGGTAAAGGAAATTTATGTTACGTTGTATCGTGTTGCTGCTAATTCACATATTGTAAATGCATTGATCAGTGCCGCGAAGAATGGAAAAAAAGTAACTGTGTTTGTTGAATTGAAGGCAAGATTTGATGAAGCCAACAATTTGAAATGGTCAAAGAAGATGAAAGCTGCGGGGGTAAAGATTATCAATAGCATTCCGGGGTTAAAGGTTCATGCAAAGATCGCTTTGGTAAAAAGGTTTGAAGACGGCAATATGAAGCACTACTCATTGCTTGCTACAGGCAATTTTAATGAGACGACGAGCCGGTTTTACACTGATCATGTTTTTTTTACTTCTAAAAAAGAGTTCAGTGATGACCTGCAGCGATTATTTATTTATTTGCAGTCGCGACTGCAGCCAGAGCAGTTTGGGAAAATAACTTTTAAGCACTTGCTTGTCACGCAGTTTAATCTGATAAAACGTGTTCGTAAAATGATCGATCGTGAGATCGAAAATGCTGAAGCCGGATTACCGGCACATATAATTTTTAAAGTAAATAATCTCCAGGCAAGAGAGATGATCGAAAAATTGTATCAGGCAAGTAACGCAGGTGTAAAGATCGACCTGATCGTTCGGAGTATTTGCTGTGTTGCCCCTGGCATCGAGGGACAAAGTGAAAATATTACAATAAGAAGGATTGTGGATCGGTATCTTGAGCATGCAAGGATATTTATGTTTTATAATAATGGCGATCCGGAATTCTATATGGGCAGCGCCGATTCGATGAGCCGTAACCTTTATAGCCGCATTGAAGTGGTCTTTCCAATCTACGATGAAAAATTAAAAAAGGAAATCAATGATATTTTGCAATTGCAATTAAGCGACACCAAAAAAGCAGTTTTATTCCGTGCTGATCTGTCAAATGAAAAACTACCTGCTGTTGGTAATAAAGCAATTGCTTCGCAGGAAGCAATCTACCAGTATGTAAAAGATCTCAATGCTTAAATACTTTATTCTTTCAGCGATCTTTCAATATTTCTGTCGGGCATCAGCCACATGATACCAACCAGGACAATAAGAATTCCGCCAAGCAATCCACTAATAAATGATAAGCCAATAGCGGCAGTATAAATTATACACGATAGCATTCCTTTCCTGGATTGTTTTCTCAAAACTTCAAGTAAAGCAGTGTTGTCATGATTACAATTTTTAATTACCATTAGTAAAATATAGTAAGCGATACCACAGAGATCAGACAGTAACGCATAGGCCGCTACAGTCGTACTAGCAAAATGATTCTCTCCCATCCATGCTGTAGCAAAAGGAATAAGTGAGAGCCAGAAAAGCAAATGAAGGTTTGCCCATAAGATGCCGCCTCTTACTTCCTTAATTGTATGGACAAGATGATGATGGTTACCCCAGTAAATACCAAGTATAAGAAAGCTGACTGAATAACTAAGAAATACCGGCCACAATTTTATCAATGCATCAAAACTTGTTTCATGTGGTACTTTTAGCTCGAGTACCATAATAGTAATAATTATCGCAATGACTGCATCGCTGAATGCTTCGAGACGGGTTTTGGTCATACAGCGAATTTATGTACTACCAGTAATAATTCAAGTTTTGTTTGATCAGGATACTACTTTACCGCCGCCACTTTTCCTGAAAAATTGATCCCCGACCGATTTGTCATGATAAAATTTGCTTGTGCAGAACCATTATCATAAAAAGTAAAGTCCATGGATTGAACCTCTGAATTTGGTGACTTGATTGTTACAAGCCAGCCACCTTTTTTTCTTTTCTCTTTAGTGAGCTTGAAACTTGTGGATTTAAAATCTAGTGGATTCTCGTTATTCGCCCCGGCAGGAGAATTAAGTTTGCCATAATAGGGCAGGGCAACAATTAATGTATCCTTACGGCATTGCACATAATAACTGCCGGTTATGTTTCTTGAACGACCATATGAAGGGTGAGCATAATCTGCTGTAAAATCCCATCTGTTATTATTGATCGCCTGGGCTATTTCGTCCTGTACAGTAGTTGCCTTCACTTGCCTGACGAATGAACTGGTGGTAAAAAAGACTAATATTAAAAAACAACCTGTCAATAGCAAAAGTTGTTTGTTTTTTGTTTGTATCATAGTATTACTTTTCAATTTGAAATTATTCTTTTTTAAAATAAATCAAACTTCATACCGGTGAATGCTTATAAAAAGCTAATCACGATATAAAATGGTAATTGATTCTATTTCTTTATGAAAGTGCCTGTCCAGGAAACCCAGGAAAGAATGAAGAAGTTGCCAGTCATTACTTTCTCCCGATTTTTGTTTCAACTCGAAAATGGAAATGTCTTTATTTGCTTTATAGAAATCAATAAAGCCTTTATAGCTTACATGCTTCCAGCGATTTGGTTTTACAGGATGCAAAGTACCTCGCTTGTTTCGTCTTAATTCAATTTCTTTTTTCTTGATCAATGAATAAAGATTTTCATGATCGGGCTTTGAAACCACTTGTACTATTCTCATGATGTTAAATTTAAATAGTGATCAAATGAAGGGCAAATAAGGCAATGAAGTCAATTAAAAACTGAAGTTGAAGTTAAAATCTTTTGCTGAGATTTATTCGTATGCCCGGCCTTCTATTTCCAATAAGTTGTCAATGTTGATTTATATGCTTCCCAAATTTTTTTCATTGGATAAATTGTGAATTTGTCAAACAAGGCCTTATCGCATATTATTTCAAATTCGTATTCACCGCCAGTTCCCCACATGATTTGATTGAAAGTAAAATCTTCATTTGGGTACCGCTTTTTAAGCTGTGTCTTCAGTCTTTTTTCTACCTTGTTGGCGGTAGTTTTTTGTCATGTCAATCACTATAAAAACTATATACATCACCAAATTTACCTTTACATTTTCTAAAAAACTTTTTCGGTAATCCTCTGTTTAAGCTTACAACTGTAAATAGTTTTTTATCACAATCATCATCAGTATTTTTGAAAATCAGATTTCCATTCTGCAATTTGGTTGGCAAATCATAAACTGTTATCACATAATATTCGCCTATATACTGATCCCTGTTATTAAAAATTAGGATTCTTGATGTCGCCCTGTGTGAAAGTCCCCAAATCCAACTTGAGGTTACAATTTTGAAAACCTTACCTTTTTTGTTAGTTATGTGCCCTAAATACTTCAAATGCGTTTCAGTCCCTCCATGTTCTGTCCACTTTCCAAAAACAAATTCGCTATCAACAAGACCTTTTTCTAAAACTTGCTTTAGAATTTTTTCGTCATTCTCTTGTCCGCTTGAATAAATTGTAACGAGTGTCAAAGCTATGATGAGTAATGTCGAGGAGAGTGTTCCCATAAAATTACCGCCAACTCGCAGGTTGACGCAAGTTTTTGTTTCAAATTTATCTAATTATCAATGGAAATTTGCATAAAAGTATAAGGTCGAAATTTATTCTATCAAGTTGATTTTGCACAAATCCTTTCTTGCGTGCTGTTTCACTTTTCTACGCTGTCATCCAGTTCAGGTGTTGCCGACTTTCTGGATATAAGGTCTATTGTTCCTTTACCTTTCCAGGCTTTTGTCGCCATTCTTATACCGATAATGAGACCAAGTATTGCAACTCCAATAGCTATTATGAGACCAATTTTGTTTTGGAGTAAAACATAGATACCAAGTCCAAGTAAGCACCCGAGGAAAAGAAACGAAGACACAATCTGGAACCATCCAAATCCTTCCGCCAATGAGTCGAAAAATCCAAGCTTTTTATTTACCTGATTAGTTGTTGGATCTTTCTTATTCATCTTACCAGTTGAAGACTTAATTATTTAAATAGTAAAATATACCAATATTATTTTCAAATCCATCGATCAAAATATTCCAATTTACGCCACTCGCTATGGAGGAGAACAGAGAGTTTACCACCCAATCCCATAGTCTTCTCCATTATTAGAACTGCCACCCCAAAAACTTCCATGCTTCCAATCAAAATAAATTGCATTGATAGGGCCACTGGTTCTGTTGCCAGTTTGTATTTTATATCCCATCTTCTTTAATTCATTTCTTACAGCTTCGGGTGTTGTGTTACCTACTAATATTTCACCGGCTCTTGGTCTGCGATCATCGGTTTTGGTTCCACCCAATGATAACCACAATTGATTTGAATTGATGTTGGCAGCTTCAACTGCTTGCTGTATCGTCATTCCGAATTCAACAACATTCAAAAAGCATTGTAATAAATTCTGATCCTGTGTATCGCCGCCTTGTACGGCAAAACTCATAAATGGTTTTCCATCTTTCATTGCCAATGTTGGAGTCAATGTTACTCTTGGTCTTTTACCCGGTTCTACAACATTGAAAGGATTAATGTTTTTATCTAAAACAAAACTTTGGAAACGCTGACTCATGCCTACACCTGTGCGACCTGCAATACAAGCCGGCAACCAACCACCGCTTGGTGTAATTGATACTACCCAGCCATCTTTATCTGCAGCTTCAACTGAGGTAGTTCCCATCCACATTCTTTCCATGTATAACGGGTCATTGAATGAAACAGTAGAATCATGTGAAGGAAGAAAATTGCGATTGCCTTCTGCTGATGAAGCTCTTTGTTTCAATAGGTCGAGATAGGGATTTGCTTTTCCTTCGAAAGGATAGGGATCACCGGGACCGATGTTCGGATCATTCATATCCCACTTGATCTGTGCAGCTCTTTGCTTTGCATATTCTTTGCTTAATAAACCTTTCATCGGTTCTTCAGGAGCGAAATAAGGATCACCATAATAAAAATCACGGTCAGCAAATGTGAGGTTCATTGTTTGATAAAGCGTATGAATATATTTTGAACTGTTGTAGCCCATTGCTTTCAGGTCAAAATTTTCAAGAATGTTCAACGATTGTAATAGCATCGGGCCCTGTGTCCATTGTTGCAGTTTATATACTTCAATGCCTTTATAGTTTACATGCATTGGTTCTTCTTCAATTGGTTTCCACTTTGCTAAGTCTTGTAATGTTATCAAGCCACCTTGTTCCTGGCAACCACGTACAAATTCTTTTGCAATATCACCTTTATAAAAACGATCATAGGCAGCCATGATGGCGTCTTTACGAGACCTTTTTTGTTTGAGGGCATTTTGTTCTGCCTCTATCATTTTAGACAATGTTTCCAACAGATCTTTTTGTATAAAAATTTCTCCAGGCTCCGGTGCTTCTCTTTTTTCTCCGAGATGGGGATAAAAAACTGCTTTGCTATACGGCCATTGCATTATCCACTCTTTATTTCTTTTTGATTCCATGGAGTTGGCGGTTTGTGCATCTATCGGGTAACCGGCTGCAAGATCCATGGCGGGTTTCAACACCTCTTTTAAACTCATCGTGCCATAATTGGCAAGCATATAACATAAACCACCAACTGTGCCGGGCGTAACCGCAGCCAACGGTCCATACTCCGGAGGGAAATCGTATCCTTTACTTTTATAAAATTCAGCAGTTGCACCAGTTGGCGCTACACCGAGTGCATTTATTGCAATTACTTTTTTTGTTTTTGGGTTATAAATAAGTGCCTGTGTTTCTCCACCCCAGCTCAATACATCCCACATAGTACATGTTGCAGCAAGCATTGAGCAAGCGGCATCAACTGCATTACCGCCTTTTTGAAAAGTAATGGCGCCGGCAGTTGCTGCCAAAGGTTTACCGGTGATGGCCATCCAGTTCTTTCCATGCAATGGCGGCTTTTGTGTTGCTTGTGAAAATATGAGTAATGAGGAGTGAATGACGAGTATAACAAAAACAAAACGTTTCATGTGATTGTAGTTTTGGGTACTAAAGTTAAGTGAAACGAACTCAAAAAGAATTTTCAAAATTTGACTTCATCAATCGTTATTTTACAAATATTCAATTAGATTAGTTTTTTAAAAGGATCGCATGCCACTACCACTCGAACAATTTTTAAAATGGGAAAAAGAAAACCCGGACAGGATATTTCTTCGACAGCCAATCCATGGAGTTTGGAAAACATGGACCTGGGCCCAGGCAGGCAACGAGGCAAGAAGAATTGCGAACGGTTTTCTTTCATTGGGGTTAAAAGAAGGCGATCATATTGCAATACTTTCAAAAAATTGTGCTCAATGGATCATTGCTGATGTTGCCATTATGATGGCAGGTTGTATTTCGATTCCAATCTATCCAACATTATCTGCCGCTGCCATAGAACCCATCTTAGTTCATAGTGAAGCCAAGGCGATTATCATTGGTAAATTAGATGATTTCAAATCACAGGCGAATGGTATTCCAGAAAATATGATCCGTATTGGCGTTAAAGCTTTTGGCATAAATGAACAACACAGTATTGAAGAATTGATCAATAAAAATGAGCCACTAAATATTCTTTATTCATGGAAAAACGAGGAGATACTAACCATCATTTATACGTCCGGTACCACAGGGAAAAGTAAAGGAGTAATGCATACGGCCGGATCGTTTCTTGCAGTCATTACTGCTGCGATTCCGCAGTTAGAATTACCACATCAACCTGTAATGATCTCTTATTTACCACTAAGTCATATTGCAGAAAAGGTAGGTATTGAACTGTATGCATTGTTTACCTGTGGTACTATTTCATTTGCGGAATCGCTTGAAACCTTTTCAAAAAATCTTGCAGAAATTCAACCCAATATATTTTTTGCTGTGCCACGCATCTGGCAAAAAATGAGAGAAGGTATTTTATCAAAACTATCTCAACGAAAACTTGATATCATTCTTTCAATTCCCTTTGTTAATTCTTTTTTCAAAAAAAGCTTAAAGAAAAAAATGGGCTTTTCAAGAGTTTCGCATTTTTATAGCGCTGCGGCACCCATCTCAGTTGAGTTGCAGCAATGGTATGAAAAACTCGGCATCATAATCTACCAGGCTTATGGTATGACAGAGGATTGTGTGTACTCACATTTCTGCGGACCTAAAGCAAACAAATTTGGAACTGCAGGAAAGGTATTGCCGGGAGTACAAGTAAAAATTGCTGATGACGGCGAAATAAGAGTAAAAAGTGAAGGAAATATGAAAGGATATTATAAGGAACCGCAAATGACAACAGAAGCTTTTGATGAAGAAAATTATTTAAAGACCGGTGATATGGGTGAGTATGACAATGAGGGATTTTTGAAAATAACTGGCCGTGTAAAAGATCAATTCAAAACTGATAAAGGAAAATTTATTTCTCCTGCACCTATTGAAGTGAAATTACTTTCTGATACCGATATCGAACATACTTGTATAGTAGGAACAGGGGTGCCGCAGCCAATGGCGCTGGTTTGCCTTTCAGAGGCTGGAAAAAGGAAAGTAAAGGATGAGTTGATAAAAAATTTTACTGAAAGCCTGGAGGTCATCAACCATTCATTGGAGAAATTTGAAAAAATAGAAAAGGTCGTGATCATGAAAGAGCCCTGGACAATTGCGAATAATATGATCACTCCTTCATTGAAAGTAAAGAGAAATGAAATTGAGAAAATTCATTTACCAAAATACCCCGCATGGTATGATAAACCAGGTTTAGTTGTTTGGGAATAATTATTCCTGGTGTTGCTTTTTTAATTCTTCCTCTTTAGTATCGAAATCAAGCTGTGGCATGAACATAAAAATGACGGGCATGATTATATAAATGGTTATAGGGATATAATTGGTGATCAGGCCGCCTGCAATAGCAACTATATATACAAATGGGCTTGAAACGATCTGCCGGTAAACCCGCTTCTTTGATTTTGCAGATACTTCAGGTAATAAAAGATTTGATTTAAATGCAAGGTGACTATACATCCAAATCGCTATTGCTGATGCAAACATAAGTACCAATCCATAGGATGCGATCGCAACAAATGAATGAGGATTTTGCCCGATGAACGCTGTAGTAAATGGAATAAGACTGATAAACAAAAGAAAAATGATATTGAGATAGGTCGTCTTTGTATCATAGCGAACGATCACTTTATTAATAGCATCATGATTGGTCCAGAAAATAAGGATATTTAGAAAGCTAAAACCAAAAGCAATAAGTGATGGAATTAATTCACTGAACTCATGCCATTGGTCCGTTAAGCTTAACCCCGATTTAAAATGGGGAACATCAATTTCAAGTACAAGCAGCGTGCAGGCAATTGCAAAAACGCCATCGGATAAGGCTTCAAGCCGTTTAGAAGCCCCAGGTAAAAAAGCATGCGGATGGTGGGCCATTGATTTCTGTTTAAGTCTTAAAAATGCCTTATTTTTTTGACATTTTAAAAGCCTTCAGCCAACCGTCAATCCGGTATGGTTTTCCGAAGGTTCAAATTAATTGAAGCGTCTAAATCCTTGAATTAAAACTTTACAATGAAGGTCAGTCTCTTATCCATCGTTTTGCTCGGCTTTTCACTCTCATCTTTTTCTCAAACTCCCGTTCTTTCCGGTACTATTCGCGACGCTGAAAATAAGCAGCCTCTTTCCGGGGCTACTGTAAAGATCGTTCGGGGGACTGATTCACTTACTGAGGTTTCAGATAAAACAGGAAGTTTTGAATTCAAAAATTTGGCTGACACAGGCAGGTATAATCTTGTCATTAGTTTTTTAGGATACGAGTTAACGAAGAAGGAGATCATCTGGGCTAGCGTTAATCAGAAGATTGATGATATTCTTGTAAACAGGGAGGCAAAAACTTTGGGAGGTGTTACAGTAATAAGTACACCGCCATTGACAAAACAAAAAGCTGATACGACTGAAATAAGTGCGAGCCAGTTAAAAGTAAATCCCGACGCTAACTCAGAAGATCTGATAAAAAAAGCGCCGGGTATTACTGTTGAAAATGGACAGGTGAAAGTGGCAGGTGAGCAAGTGAGAAAGGTAACAGTTGACGGAAGAGATTTTTTTGGAGATGATGCCACTGCGACACTTCGCAACTTACCTGCGGAGATAGTTGATAAGATCCAGGTATTCGATCGCATGAGCGACCAGGCGCAGTTTACAGGTGTTGATGATGGAAGCGCTGCTAAGTCGATCAACATTGTTACAAAACCAAATATGCGCAATGGCCAGTTCGGAAGATTTTTTGCAGGCTATGGTACTGACAATCATTATCTCGTTGGTGGCAATATGAGCTATTTTAAAAAGAATTCAAGAATCTCGATAGTTGCTTTGACTAATGACGTAAATCAGCAAAATTTTGCAGAAGTAGACCTTTTAGGAGTAACGAGCAGTGGCGGCGGTGGTGGATTCGGCGGAGGTAATTTCAGGCAACAGGGTGGTGGCAGACAAGGCGGTGGGGGCTTTGGAGGAGGTGGAGGTGGTAACAACTTTGGAGGTGGCGGCGGCGGAGGTTTTCTTGTTGGTCAGCAAGCCGGCATTAGTAAAACCAATTCCATAGGTATTAATTATAATGATAAGTGGGGAAAGAGTCTTGATGTAAGTGGTAGTTATTTCTACAATAACAGGAAAACGGAAAACAGCGAACAAACTGCCAGGGAATATTTTCCGATAGGAGATACCACGCAATTTTATGATCAGAATGCAGCATCGGAGAGCAACAATTATAATCATAGGGCGAACTTCAGGTTCGATTGGAAACTTGATTCATTTAATTCAATCCTGATCACTCCGTCCATTAGTGTCCAGGATTATCATAGTCAAAGTTTGACAAGAGGGTTAATATTTACAGATAAAGATGACACAACCAGTCAAACGCTAAATGCAAACAGGGCTGACAGACTTGGTCTTAACTTTAATAACAATATTCTTTACAGGCATTCCTTCAAGAAAAGAGGAAGAACATTCTCTGCAAATTTCAACACTGGTATCAATAATCAGGATGGCGAATCATACACGGATGCTTATAGCTTATATTATAAAGGTCTTATTATAGTAAAAGATACGACCCGTCAATTTAATGATCAGCTCACAAAGGGTCACCAGTTTTCCGGCAGTTTGAACTATACAGAACCGATCGGGAAAAAAGGAGCGATACTTGAATTCCGTTATAACCCATCTTATAACTTTAACGATTCAAAAAAGAAAGCATATAGTTTTGAAAATGCTACCGAGAAGTATTCTCAACTTGACACCAGTTTATCCAATGTGTTTGAAAACACCTACCTGACACAAAGAGGAGGCATCAGTTATCGCAAAGGTGATCGTAACAAACAAATCTCTTTTGGACTCGATATTCAGTCTGCAACGCTTAAAAGTAACCAGGTATATCCTTATGTTACTCATGTAGAAAGGACGTTTACTAATATTTTGCCCAACCTGCAGATCAATCTGCCATTATCAAAGAAAGAGAACATCAGGCTCTTTTATAGAGCCAATACAAATCCTCCATCTGTAAACCAGTTGCAGGATGTTATCAATAATACAAACCCGCTGTTGATCACAACTGGTAACCCGGATCTTGATCAATCCTTTGCACATAGAATAGGTGGCCGTTATCAATTTACCGACACTAAGAAAAGCCAAAGTTTGTTCGTAAACTTTTTTGGATCACTTACCGATAATTATGTAGCAACAGCAACCTATACAGCAACAAAAGATTCATTTCTTACACCTTCGGTTACTTTGTACAAAGGGTCACAACTAACCAAACCTATAAACATGGATGGTCAGCGGAACTTCAATGTATTTGTCACCTACGCACAGCCATTAAAGTTCATAAAAACAAATATTAGCCTGAATACAGGATTCATAACAAACAGGACGCCTGGCCTGATAAATAATGAAAAGGGAGTTACTACTTCTTATAACTATAATGCCGGGATCGTATTAGCCAGTAACATCAGTCAGTATGTCGATTATACCATTTCTTACAATGGTAGTTTTAATAACGCTAAAAATACATTGCAGCCAAATGCGGACAATAAATATTTCTCCCATACAACCACCGCAAGGCTTAATCTCCTGAGTAAGAAAGGATGGTTGTTTAATACAGACCTCAGCAACCAAATTTATTCAGGATTAAGCGATGGATATAATCAAAGCTATTGGTTATGGAATATGGCGATAGCGAAAAAAATACTCAAAGGTCAAAAAGGCGAGATCCGTCTTTCTGTATTTGATCTTCTTGATCAGAACCAAAGCATTTCAAGAAACGTAACGGAAACTTACTTTGAAGATGTAACGACTAAAGTCTTACAGCAGTATTTTATGCTGACGTTTACCTATAACCTGAAGAATTTTGGAAAAGCGCCAGCAAGACCAAACTTTAACCAAAACCAGGGAGATTTTTTCAGAAGAAATTAGTTGCCTAAATTGAAAACCGAAAACCAATGACCTGCCTTGACCAACGAAACGGAATTAATAGAGCAACTGAAACAGGGAGATGAGACTGCGTTCAAGACTATTGTAGAGCAATGGAAGGATATGGTTCATAATACGATCCTTGGGATCGTACAAAATGAGACCGAAGCGGAAGACCTGGCACAGGATGTTTTTATAAAGGTTTTTGAAAAGATCGGCACTTTTAAGGGCGATGCAAAATTTTCGACTTGGCTTTACCGCATAGCAACTACCACGGCATTGGATCATTTACGAAGTAAGAAAAGGAAAAAGAGGTTTGGCTTTTTGCAATCACTAACTGGCAGTGGTGATGAAAAGGAATCAATTCCCGATTTTCACCACCCGGGTGTAAGCCTGGATAATAAGGAAAGGGCCGCAGTTCTTTTTAAAGCGATTGATGCCTTGCCGGAAAACCAGAAGACGGCGTATACACTGCATAAGCTGGAAGGGCTTAGTTATCGTGACGTAAGCGAAGTGTTAAATACGACAGTGTCTGCCGTAGAATCGCTCATGAGCCGTGCAAATCAAAATCTTAGGAAAGAACTTGAAGAATATTATAATAAAAATTACAGGTAGAAGGATTCAATCTTTTAAATCGTCAAATTACAAGTAAAATGACACCAAAAGAAAAAATACAAAAGGAGATCGACCAAACACTTCAGAGCCTTGATGGCGCAAAAAGGGCCGAAGCAAATCCTTTTCTTTTTACCCGCATACAAGCAAGGATGAATAAAAAATCAAGCCGGTGGGAGGAGAGGACTTTTTCATTTTTGAGTAAGCCGGCAATAGCTGTTGCGATTGTAGTATTGGTAATGGCAGTGAACGGGTGGGCTCTTTGGGGAGGCTCCGGTTCAAATGAAACCATTACTGCAGAACCGAATGTTTCTGAATTGGCAAATGAATATAATGTGGTTGCTTCTGTTGACAATTACGATTACGAAAACCTGACCAACGAATGAGCTATCTAAGAAATAATAAGGTACTCTTACTGATTACAAGTGTTTTATTAGTTGCCAATAGCGGGCTCTTATATTTTTTTGTATTTAATAAACCAGAGCATGAACGCAAAATGAATCCAGATGAAATGAGGAAAATGGCAATAGAGAAAGTGAAGAATGAAGTTGGATTAAATGATGAACAAGCTGTTGCCTACGACTCTCTGCGTTCACAGCAATTCAGAAATATGAAGCCCTTATTTAAAGATCTCATAAAGTCAAAAGAAGATTTTTTTTCTCTTATATATCAGCAAGGCGTTAGTGACTCTGTTATGAACTCTTACGCATCTAGGATCGGTGAAAAGCAAATGGAACTTGATATCAGCACTTTTCATTATTTCCAATCAATAAAAGCATTGTGTAACGAAGAGCAAAAACCTAAGATGGATTCTTTCATAAAACAGATCGTAAAAAGAATTATCAATAACGGGCCACCACGCAGACCTTCATCCGATAAAAAGGACAATAAATAATTTTTAGCCCATCAATTTTTAAATAAATAAAATACATACAAATGAAAAAAACGATTATTGCTTTAGCGGTTGTGATGCTTGCAGGCACCGCACCCTCGTTTGCACAAGGTGGTGGCGGCGGTTTCCAGATGCCGACACCTGAAGAAAGAGTAAAAAGAGTTCATTTTAAGGCTGACAGTGCATTTAAGCTGGATGAAGCAAAAATGAAAGAAGTAGATGCAGCGTATTTGGATTATTATAAGGCCCAGGACAAGGTTCGTGAGGAAGTAATGGCAAGTGCTGGTGGCGATCGTGATGCTATGCGTGCAGCCATGCAGGAAAAAATGAAACCTCTTACAGAAGCTTTGGACACAAAACTTAAACCCATTCTTGGTGATGATAAATTCAAGACATGGAAAGAGCAGATCGAGCCTACATTACGTGGACGCGGTGGTCCCCCAAGACAGTAATTAAGAATTTGGTTATAATGGTAATGGTTCAGTGATTGTTATCCCCCGATCTTTCGGGGGATTTTATTATTCTCAATTTCGTCGTTGTATTTAACCCAGCTACTTTTCCCCATTTCCTCGATCCACTTTTTGCCATAACTTATTCTATTAGAAAAAATTCTACAACTCCATTTGAACTAAAGCTGCTGGATAAATTTACTTCATATTTTTTCTTTTTTGTTGTGACAACCATAAGTACAGTGCATGGAGGTATTGAACCTAAATTTTCAGCAAAGAGCTTCAATTTGCTCAACGGTTTCTGTTTGTCTAGCGAGATATATAACAAAATGGGTTTGGCGGTCACTAATTGCTTATATAGTATCAAAGAATCATTAAGATAAAGAGAAGCTGAATCATTGTCCACAATGCCATTATCATATAAAGCAATTTCGATCGAATCTTTTTCAGTGCTGCTAATCTCTATCAGGCTTTGTATATCTGATCTTCTTTCCGGGTTCTGATTTTTGGGTTCCCGGTTAGTTTGTTTGTGATTTTGTGTAATTTTTTTGTCAAGCCAGACGCCGGTAGAGGAGCAATGAAACAAAGCAGTTGAATTGTCTTCCCATCTTCCTGTCATTTGAAACAAATTACCTGTCGATGATAATTTCATTGTATAGGTCCCGAGACAATTTTGATCCATGGGCCCCAACTTTACAGCGATCGTACTGTCTTCAGAAAAATAGATGATATTTTCCTTCTTTCTAAATCTTCCATAAATTTTATAATGTTCGTATTGATCATTTTTGTAGTAAAGATGAGAGGTGCCGGTTATTAGTGAATCATTATAGATAAAGATCTCGACAACCAATTTCTCAGGATGGGCTGCAAAGAGAAGCGGTTTATAATTGCCAACCCATACTCCTGAAATATCCTGCGCCGATGAAAATAAGTTGATAAAGAAAAATAATCCAACTAAAGAAGATCGTGATAGCATGATTCACTAATTCTAAAATGACTCATATTCGAAGTTAGCTAAATGCTCATTTTTATAATTAGAAACCAGCGGCGGAGAGTTATGAAATTCTTTTAAGATCTATGGAGTGAAATAACAAAATCAA
>DASTZB010000596.1:0-4597 GCA_035764525.1 Chitinophagaceae bacterium
AATACAGGCAATTATTTGTATAAGTGCAGCAATTACCAGCAAAATATAAAGAAACAAAGGGCTGACGGTTTTACCGAGCTCAACACTATAGCCGGTTGTTGTGTGTATGGAAGTAAGGGGTTGCAGGTGTAATGTCTTTTCCATGCCCATTTGCTTCAATTGTTCGGCGCCGTACTTGGTTAAGAAGGTGGGCAATTTTTTTTCAAGAGCAGCTGCGCTTGCTTGTGGAGTGAGTTTAACATATGAATTGGCAAAATTGCCACCGGCCCATGTATCGGCAATACGCACATAGCCGCCAATACCTCCACTGTTCATTGTGATAAACATATTCGCATGAATATGTGATTTACCAAGGCTTTCATCGACGACAGCTGTGACCTTAAAGTTATTCTTACCATAAACGTTGTCGATCTCTATGGTTTGCCCCACTGGATTATCATGTCCGAACAGTTTATCAGACGTAGCTTTCAACAACACGACCGTGTATGGCTCGGTTAAAACATCTTTCGAACTACTGTTTATAAAATGATAACTAAAAACATCAAAAAAAGTAGAATCAACAAAGACTGCATCTTTCTCATAAAAAGTTTTGTCTTTATATCGTAACAGGTGCTGGTTTACTCCAATAGTAGAGACCAGCCGGGTAAATTGTTTTACTTCGGCAAAATCATTTTTCATTGCCGGTGCAATAGGTGGTGAAGTGGCGCCACTATTAAATACGTCACTGTGTACTCTCATGTTGGTAGTAACGCGATAGATATCATTTACATCTCTATGATGCTTATCATAGCTGTATTGATCCTGCACATACAACACGATATAAAGACAGCACAATGTGCCAACCGCCAGCCCAACGATATTGATAATACTGTAGGTCTTGTTCTTTGCAAGGAACCGGCATGCGATTTTGAAGTAATTTCTTATCATGACATTTCATTATAAGTGATCAGTGATGAATGATGAGTGGTTTGAACTCATCACTCATCATTCATTATTCATTCTGTTCGCAGCGACTTCACAGGATTCGCTATCGCAGCCTTTATTGCCTGGAAGCTTACTGTCAACAGCGCTACCAACAAAGTACACAGACCAGCAATGAGGAATACAGTCCAGTTGATATTTATCCTGTATGCAAAATCTTCCAGCCATTTATTCATCCACCACCATGCGATCGGGAAAGCAATGAAAGCGGCAACCAGTGTGAGTTTCAAAAAATCTTTTGATAATAAGGTAACAACACCTGGAACCGAAGCACCCAAAACTTTTCGCACACCAATCTCCTTGATCCTTCGTTCTGCTATATATGCACTTAACCCAACTAAGCCCAGACAAGCAATGAAAAGGGATAGTGCTGTAAATATTCCGAAAATACTTCCCAGGCGTTGTTCGGAGCGATATAATGCCTCAAATGAAGCATCCAGGAAATTATAATCAAATGGTTCTCCTGAAACAAATGTTTTCCATTTGCTTTCTATTTTACTTAATGTATTGCTTACATCCCCGGGTTTCATCCTCACCATCATAAAGGATGTTCCGATGTCATAAGATTTAGAAGAAGTATGGAAAAGCGCAAATGGCGTCATGGCCGTTTGCAGTGATTGCACATTAAAATCTTTTGCAATGCCGATCACTTTGTACCATTCATTATTACCACCGGGGTATTGTATGCGTTGACCGATCGCATCTTTCCATCCGATCTGTTTTACTGCTTCTTCGTTCAGGATCACAGAAAGTGAATCCGAAAAATCCCTGGAAAAATTTCTTCCTTTTAAAATTTGTATTTTAAGTGTTGGTATAAAATCATAGTCAATAAGAAAAGATGTAAGGTTAATATCTTTAACAACCTGTTCTTCACCGTTCTGACCAGGTATATAACTATCTCCAAAAAGATTTCCTGTTGGAATGCCGTTAGCAATACTTACATTAGAAATTCCAGGCATCTGGCTGATTGTTTGCCGGAAACTTTCTTCGCTGGTACCTAACCTGTTGGAATTTGCTATTACAAGAACATTCTCTTTATCCAATCCCATATTTGCATTCCGGAAAAAATTAAGCTGTTTAAAAACAACCAATGTACCTATGATCAGGATCGTTGAGATCGTAAATTGAAAGATCACTAAACCGTTCCTGACAAATAAAGCTCCCTTGCCGGATTTAGAAACAGTTTTTCCTGTTAACACGGTTACCGGGTTAAAGGAAGTCAGGTAAAAAGCGGGATAACTGCCTGCAAGCAGCCCGATCAGAATAGTTAGCGCAATCAAAGCAAACCATAAACTTGCTGTAAATGCAATACCCGGGTCAATTGATTCACCAGTGAGATTAGAAAAAGGTTTTAATAATACCGCCACTAATACAACGGCGATCATGCTGGAAATGAAACTGTATAAAAATGCTTCTGCCAGGAATTGTTTTACCAATTGGCTTCTTGTTGAACCAGCTGTTTTTCGTATCCCAACTTCTTTGGCCCTTTTTGCAGAACGTGCAGTTGAGAGGTTCATAAAATTTACACAGGCAAGAATGATGATGAACAAAGCAATGCTGCCGAATATATAGATATATTTAATGTTGCTGAGATGACTTATCCAGGGAATACCGATTTCTCCCGAACGTAAATGAACATCAGTTAAAGGAAGCAAATGAAGGTCCCATTTACCACCGCCCTTTATGAATTCATCAAATGGTTTACCGATCCTCTTAAAGGCACTGGCTGCCTGTACTCTAACCATTGCCGGAAATTTAGCTTCTAATTCACGTATACTGGCCGCATCCGTTTTTACATTGTCACGAAGTTTTACATAACTTATCATCTGCTGCCATACCCAGCTCCAGCTAAATTGTTTTACTGCAGGGAAATCAGCAACAGGCATTAAGAAATCAAATTGTATAGACGATTGGGAAGGAATATTTTCCAAAACCCCCGTAACTGTAAATGGCTTTTTATTCTCTTTCATGACTATTATTTTGCCAATAGCTTTTTCATTGCCAAAATACTTTTTAGCGATGTCGGCCGTTACTACAACCGAACCGGGTTTTAATAAAACCGTTGCAGGATCACCTTCCAACATTCTAAAACCAAAGAATTCCAGGAAATTTGAATCAACAGCGATTATATTTTTTTCTGTAAAAAATTTTTCTGCTGAGTTATTAGATCCATACCGGACTACGATATCTCTTGCTTTATAAAACCTTGTATAACTTTCTATCTCCGGAAAATTGTTGACGAGTGCCTTACCAACGGGAGGCGGCGTATTGCCTGCCCAGAATTCCTGGCCTCCCATGCTTCCTTTCAATGTCACCTGGAAGATGCGATCTGCATCTTTGTGAAATTTATCGTAGCTCAATTCATTCTGTATATAAATTACGATCATCAGCACACATGCGATGCCAATACTCAATCCTGAAACATTGATGAAGCTGCTTATTTTATTCCGCTTCATATTCCGCCAGGCAGTTTTAAAATAATTTTTTATCATGGCTTTAGTTTTTATTCAGTTCGTAATGATTTTACCGGGTTTGTAATTGCTGCTTTTATGGATTGAAAGCTGATAGTAAATAAAGCAATCAGTATGGTTGAAACCCCGGCTGCTAAAAATATCCACCAGCTTATATTTATTCTGTAAGCAAAACTTTGCAGCCATTTATTCATTGCCCACCATGATACCGGGACGGCAATAAATGCAGATATCAATACGAGAGCAGTGAAATTTTTGGCAAGCATGAAAACAATACCTGCCACCGACGCACCCAATACCTTTCTAACTCCGATTTCCCGTGTTCTGGTTACAGTGATATAGGAAATAAGACCAAGCAATCCCATGCTTGCAATCAGGATGGCAATAACAGAGAAGACAGAAAAAATTTTTCCTGTTTTTTCTTCAGACTTGTATAGATTATTAAAATTATCATCAAGAAAAGTATATTCAAAGGGCACACCTGTGTTAAAAGAATTCCATGTACCCTCCAAACTGGATACTATACTCTTTACATCAGAAGTGTTGATTCGGACAAGGCATGTGTTCCCTTTGTTCAACAACATCATTAATGGCGCTATTGACTGTTTTGCCGATGAATATTGGAAGTCTTTTACCACACCAATGACATTGAGCGTCTTTTGTCCTGGTCGGAGAATCTTCCTGCCAATAGCGTTGCGGTCATTCCAGCCAAGATCATGTGCAGCCGCGTGGTTGATGATTGTTCCATCAATTGAGTCGTTGGGAAACTCCCTGGAAAAATTTCTTCCTGACACGATTTCCATCTGCAGTACAGGTATATAATCATAATCTACATTATAAATGTTGATGTGTATGTCAGCGTGGTTTTCATTATCCTTGCTTTCCATCGGATAAACCTGGGTGCCACCCATTTTTGAATCTGCCGGAGCACCAAGAGCATTCGTTACCCCTATGATAAATCGGTTTTGCAACAAGACTTGTTTAAAAGCATCCTGGTCTTGTTTCAATGTCCTCGTATTATTTATCACGAGCACCTGCTCCTTGTTATACCCAAGGTTTCTATTCTGCATATACCGAAGTTGGAGGTAAATTACCAGCGTAGCTACGATCAACATAAGCGATATAGAAAATTGAAATACAACTAA
>DASTZB010000597.1:0-10296 GCA_035764525.1 Chitinophagaceae bacterium
TTGAAGGATAATTATAACGACGAGTACCGTCATCAGATACAAATCCTGCGACATAAACATCCACCTGGGAACTGGTATTTGTATTGGTATTGGATCCTTCTTTTGAAAATTCCTTTTTACAGGAACAAAAGCCCAATACAATCAGTATTAAGAAATAGTTTTTTTTCATTGCATTTATTATTTACTAGCGAAAGAATTTATTCAATTTTCATTTAGTTCCACCAGCCAGGCATCGCTATTTGGACGGGGCCTTTTGCCACCAGGAAATTGACTTGACTCTTGATTTGAAACTGAACCTTGATGAAAACCACTTACAACTCCATCATCAGAAGAAGTCAAACCACCAAGCAAAAATTTACCAGCGTTTATTTCAATTCCACCCATTATCTCATCTTTAGCACTTCCACCAAATCGTTTTGTCCATTGGGTTTTTCCGTTTGCATCTATCCTAACGACAAAGGCATCAGGACTGGATCTTTCTACTACAACTCCTACTGCGGCGAAACCTCCATCATGAGTGGCTATAAGGTTAAATGCTGAAGAAGTATCTCCGGCTACACCGGTGAAGTTTTTCCAGATGATACTTCCATCGGATACATTTACTTTCCATGTCCATGTATTGAAGTCTCCATTATTTCCAACACAATCTCCATCGGTTGAGGCGGCGTGGCCGGTGAGCACCAAATTCCCATCTTGTGAAATCACTGATGCATTGAGATATTCAGAACCCGAACCCCCATATGTTTTATACCATATTGCATCAAATGTTGAAGCATTAATTTTCGCGGCAAAACCACCACCATTATCTTCTACAGTTTTAACATTTGTCGTGCTATATGCAACTGCAGAATTGCTCCCGGTTACAAAAAGATCTCCATTTATTTCATAAATATTATATGCAGCTTCATAATTGGCGGTTCCAATAGTTTTTGATTTGATGATATCAAAAGTGCTGGGGTTAACTTTTACCAACCATCCATCATAGTCTCCATGATTACCCGAAACATCACCATCATTGGAATTGGTTTCCGCGACCAATAAAATGTTTCCATTCTTATCGATCATTATCCCTTCACTCATTCCCAGGTCCCATGTAGATTCTGATTTGCTGCCTCCATAACAGCGTTCTTTAATGAGTTGACCGCTACTGTTTGTTTTTACCAACCACACGTCATCTGTTCCTGGTGTTCCATGATGGTTTGTTACTTGTTTATCATTTGAACCAGCGGTACCTATTGCCAGTATATCACCAGTAGCAGTTTCAATGATATTATAAAACACTTCATCGCGACTACCGCCGTAAGTATTTTTCCAGATAATATTTCCTTTATTATCAGTCTTCAAAAGAAAAGCATCAGAGCCACCGTTCTTAGCATCAAAATCGCCATCGTGAGAATCAGTAAATCCGCAGGAGAGATAATTGCCATCGCTGAGTTTTATAACATAAAGAATATCGTCTTTTCCTGTTCCCCCGATACATTTTAGATGATGGATCTGTGGTTCAGGTAGGGGCAGCAAGCTGAATGACAGGATCAGGATACTTCCATATAAAAAAAAATTATTTTTCATTTTAGTCCGGTCTAAGGTTGGTTGCCTTTTGGCAATATGGCGGAAGAAAATTTTAGCTTACCAAAGAAATGATAAGAAGCAAGACAAGTCAATAACTGAAACAAGTGGAATTCATTTTTAAAATGACTTATTTATGGGGGTGCTTGTTACATTAACTAAAGGAAACTTTAATATGATGGGCCGCCGGTTTTAAATTAAATCATTCCTTTATCTGCATGTTCTCTTGTTTTTGGCAAACTTGCCGGCACAAGACAATTCATTTCCATTTCCCCCGTTTCAAAAAATTACTACTGAACAGGGGCTTTCGAATAATGAAGTATCCGGATAATGCAGGACAACTACCGGCAAAATAATACAGCACTCATTAAAGAAGAAACCGGTATCAGGCAGCAATCTTTTTTGCTTTTGTTTTGACCCTTTTATAATTCCTGCCTTCAGCATTCTTTTTAAAGAAAATAATACTTAGTACTTGCAGCGCTGTATTGAAAATGATTTTGGTATCGAGGCGGGCATCCATATGCCGGATATACAAAGCATCATAATAAAAACGAGATGTTACATTATAAGAATCCTCTGCCGGTCCACGAAATCCATTTACCTGTGCTAATCCGGTAATACCGGGGCGTACTATACTGCGAAATTTATAGTCATGTATATACCCCGAAAATTTGTTGCAGTCTGAAAACATATGCGGCCTGGGGCCAACAATACTCATATCACCGATCAATACGTTTATAAATTGAGGTAATTCATCCAAACTTGTTATGCGAAGAAACCTTCCAATTGACGTGACCCTGTTGTCATTTTCATCTGATTTCGATGCATCTTTCTCCCCATTTAAATACATGGTTCTGAATTTTATACATCCAAAGCTTTTCAGCCCGCGGCCAACCCGACGCTGAACAAAAAAAATAGGACCATTTGAGTTTAATTTGATTAAAATACCCAATAGTGGGATGAACCAGCTTAATAAAAAAACTATTACAACTGTTGACATAACTATGTCAAATATTCTTTTGGCGAGAAAAAAAACTGGCTTGTTATTAATGTAGCTTTTAAGCGGCATTATTCTTATCCCCATTACGCGATAAGATTTGGTTTGGTCTATGGTTGTCATAAGTTCACCTGTTTAATACTGTCGTATGATAAAATCTGCTAATCATAAATAGCCTGATGTTACTGCTATTGTTCAAGTGCAACTACCATTTCATTTTCACTTCTTAATAAGAAAAGCATCAGGGCCGCAGTTTTTAACATCAAAGTCGCCATTGTGTGAATTCGTGAACTCGCACGAGCGATAATTGCCATCCCTAAGCTTTATAACATAAAAAATATTGTCTTCACCTGTTCCCCCGATACATTTCAGATGATGGACCTGCGAGTCCTGTCTTTTTTCAAAAGATGTTATCATACTTAATGATAAAACCAGAAAGCTACCATACAACAAGTTTTTATTTTTCATTTTAGTTCGGCTTAAGGTTGGCAGCCTTTCGGCAAAACGGTGAAAGAGAATTTTGGCTTACCAAAGAAATGATAAGAGGCATTGCAAGTCAATAACTGAAACGGGTGGAATTCATTTGTAAAATGACTTATTTATGGGGGTGCCTGTTATAGTAACTAAACGTAACTTTAATATGATGGGCCGCCGGTATTTATTCAAATCATTTATTTGCCTGTATATTCATTTGTTCTCAGCAAACCTGCTGGCGCAAAAAGATAATTTTCCTTTTCAGGAATTTGAAAGGATCACTGAAAACAATGGGCTTTCTGGCAATGCGGTTTACGAAGTGCTACAGGACAAAAAGGGGTTTCTCTGGTTTCTATGCGGAAATGGGCTGAACCGGTATGACGGCTATAATTTTAAGACTTACAGTTCTGATCCTGCCGACAGCAATTCATTCAAAGGTGGGTTGTTTTATTCGCTGGTGCAGGATAAAAATGGCGTGTTGTGGTTTAACAATGAAACTAAAGGGATATATTCTTTCAACCCGGTGACTGAAAAGTTCTTTCACTATCGCCAGGATCCAAAAAATAAAAACTCTTTGTTGGATGACGGGACTTCTGGGCTTGTAATAGACAAGGCTGGAAATGTATGGATCGCGACACAAAGCGGATTGGATAAACTCGATCCCCAGACCAATACATTTACCCATATCACGCATCAACAAAATAAGGAAGCCAGCATTTCAAATAATTTTATTTCGGCCATTACAATTGATGAGGACGATAACCTGTGGCTGGTAACCGGGGAGCCGGGTCTGGATTATTTTAATACCCAAACTCAAAAACTGATTCAGCATTTTAATTTCGGTTCATCTTCCAACCCGATCGAAGACTGGAATATCCATGCTTACCGAGCTAATGCGGGCAGAAAGGGAAATGTCTGGATCGGCAGCCGTGCCGATGGTTTGTATTGTTATAATACAAGGACAAAAAAAATTATTCATTTCCAGTATGAAAAAAACAATCCATATTCTCTGTCGCATAATGGCGTGTACAAAGCATACGAAGACAAAAACGGAAACCTCTGGCTGGCAACAGATGGAGCAGGTGGCTCCATTGAATATTACGAACATGCCAGCGGCAGATTTTATCATAAACCAATGGATGACATTCAATATCTCGATTTCCTGGAAGACAACTCCGGCAAGATCTGGATAGGCACCATGAACGGAATTTATGCCTGTTCACCGCCACTAAAAAAATTTGAATCTTACCGTCATGTTAAAGGAGATGAAACCACACTAAGTGGTAATGGGGTTAATTGCTTTTTGCGTGACCATTCAGGAAATATGCTTGTGGGCTCCAATACGGTAAATATTTTTGATACTGCAACCAAAAAATTTACTCAACTCGCTTTAAATAATCTTTCAGGGTTTCTCCTGCAAAACTGTTATGTGTGGAAAATGTACCAGGATCGTAAGAATATACTCTGGATCTGTACCATATTTGGATTATTCTCTTATGACCCGGTGACAAAAGCACAGCATTGGTACAGGTCCGATGATAAAGATTCCACGTCTCTCGGGGCAACATCCTGTACAGGAATAATCGAAGACAGCAAGGGCCGCTACTGGGTAACTACCTGGGGAGGCGGTTTGAATGCATTTGACCCGGTATCAGGCAAGTTTCGCTATTTCAAGGTACACGAAGGAGAAAATTCTATAAGCAGTAATTCAGTGGCTGGGATATTTGAAGATTCAAAAGGAACATTTTATATCGGAGGAGGCGGGAATGGAGGGCTTATTACTTTCAATCCTGATAAAGAAACTTTTAAGATCTACAGGCACCTGGTAAACGATCCAAACTCTCCCAGCGGCGAGGGGGTACAAAATTTTTTGGAATCTAAAAAAGGATTTATTTGGTTTTGCACCACTGGAGGAGTAAATGCATTTGATCCCAAAACTGAAAAATTCCGGGCATTTACCACAAAGGACGGACTATGCTCGGATGGTGTAGGCAGTATTGTGGCTGATAATGCTGGCAATTACTGGCTGGGAACCGGGAACGGGCTGAGTTGTTTTACACCTCCCGAAAACCCTTTTGATTCAAGCAGCAAATTTTATTTCAGGAACTATAATAAAAGTGACGGATTGCCCGCAAATGCTATGACGTTGTCTGCCGCTTACAAAGATGCTGATGGCAAACTTTATTTTGGTACAGAGTCATTTGGTTTCTTTTGTTTCAAGCCTGAGGATCTTAAAGACAATAACTATAAACCACCGGTTTATATCACGGATTTAAAATTATTCAACACAAGTATTCGTCCCCACGATGCGGATAGCATTTTAAAAGAATCTATTGAACTTACACAACAAATCACTCTTTTGTATGATCAAAATGATCTTTCACTGGAATTTGCTGCGCTGAATTATATTTATCCTGAAAAAAATCAATATCAGTATAAGCTGGAAAACTATAATAAAGACTGGATCACTACCGATGCAGGCAAACGATTTGCCAGTTATACCAACCTGAATCCCGGAAAATATATATTCAGGGTTAGAGCTGCAAATAACGATGGTATATGGAGTCCGCAGGAAGCTTCATTGATAATTATCATCACACCACCATTCTGGCAAACCTGGTGGTTCAGAACTTTAGTTGTGCTCGCAGTTGCAGCCCTTGTATATGGAGTTTACCGCTACCGGCTTAGTCATATACTGAGATTACAAAACATACGCAACAGGATCGCTGCCGACCTGCATGATGATATCGGTTCTACCCTCAACAGTATTTCTGTTTACAGCGAGGTAGCTAAAAAAGATCAGGAAGAAAAATCACATGCACTGGAAATGATCGGGCAAAGCTCCCGCAAAGTGATTGATGCAATGAGTGATATTGTATGGACCATCAATCCTGAAAATGACAGTTTCGAAAAGATCATTTTACGGATGCGTTCAATATCTTATAATTTATTGAGGGCAAAACAAATTGATTTTAGCTTTAAGGCGGATGAAAACTTGAATAGTTTAAAACTTTCATTGGAAGAAAGAAGGAATTTTTATCTTATTTTCAAAGAGGCATTGAACAATCTTGTTAAGTATTCCAATGCAAAAAGAGCATCTGTTCTGCTTAGTAAGAATTCACACCAGATTTGCTTATTGATCCGGGATGATGGAGTTGGTTTTGATACCACAAGAAAATATAACGGTAATGGACTCATTAATATGAAAAAAAGAGCAAAGGAGATAAAAGCAGAATTTAACATTGATTCCGGAAATGGGATTGGGACTAACATTGAACTGAAACTGAAAACATGAAATGAGCCATAAAATTTTCATGCTAGCTTACAATTCAGCGATGAATCCAGCATATGGCGGGACCATCTGACCATAATAAAAAAATAATAACTGTGCGATGAAAAAGATAAGGGTCGTCATATTTGAAGACAATCGCAATTTGCGGGAAAGTCTTTTTAAGTTATTGGAAACAAGCGATCAGTTTACCTGTGTAGGTGCATTTGCTAATTGTGAAAGAGTAGTTGAAAACATTGAAGAAACGCAGCCGGATGTCATTTTGATGGATATTGAATTGCCTTTGGTAAATGGTATTGAAGCGGTACGATTGATCAGGGAAAGATATCCCGACGTTAAAATATTAATGGAAACAATTTTTGAAGAAGACGAAAAAATATTTCAGTCTATTTGTAATGGGGCCCAGGGATATATTTTGAAAAATACTCCGCCCGAGGAAATACTTGATGCCATCAGAGAAATCTATGAAGGCGGAGCACCCATGAGCCCCATCATTGCAAGTAAAGTATTAAGGATGTTTAAATCCAATTTAAGCAACCAAACCGATAGTTCGTTTAATCTTTCTTCCCGGGAGAAAGAAATTTTAAAATGCCTGGTGGAGGGGATGAGTTATAAAATGATCGCGGATACATGTTTTATCAGCGCCGATACGGTGAACGGTCACATAAAAAATATATATAAAAAACTACAGGTTCATTCGAAAGGAGAAGCGGTTGCTAAAGCAATTAAAGGAAAAATTGTGTAATTTTTTTTACAAACTACCAAACCACTTTATGAAGCTGCTTTTTTTGTTCTTGCCATTATTATTAGCCACTTATGCTTTCGCTCAAAAGAACGAATATGGAAGTATAAAAGGAGTTGTTTCCACTTCAGATGGTAAACCCGCCGGTTCTGTTACTGTCGTAATAAAAAACACAAAAAACGGAACTACAACAAATGATGATGGAAGTTTTGAATTAAAAAAGATAAAGCCTGGTAATTATGTACTCATTCTTTCATTTGTGGGATTTGAAAGCAAAGAGATAAGCATCGATGTGAAAACCGGGGAAGAAAATTTCGTAAAAGCTCAGCTTGAACATAATTATGCTGAATTGCAAAATATTATTCTTGAAGCTTCAAAGCAATCAAAATACGTTGAGACAAAAACTTCCGAGGGTTTGCGATTGAATTTACCGCTTGTTGAAATACCTCAAAATATCCATGTCACTTCTCATCAATTGATTTCTGATCAGGGGCTACTATCAATGACAGAAGCATTGCGCACAGTAAGCGGGATCCAAAAATATTATGGTGGATTGAATGACTATCAATTGATCATTCGGGGTGCAGTGACACAATTTAATGTATTCCGTAATGGTATGGCTGGTTTTTGGTGGAATCAACAGGAGGATGCTGAGATGCTGGAGAAAATAGAATTTATCAAGGGACCTGCCGGGTTTATGATGAGTTTGAATGAGCCGGGAGGGGTTGTAAATATTGTTACCAAGCAGCCGGTTAAAGAACCAATAGCAAGTGTAAATGCCGGTGTTGGGAGCTATAATTTATTTCGCCTTGCCACCGATCTTGGCGGAGCATTTTCAAAAAAATCAAAATTTTTTTACCGGTTCAATACGGGCATACATACGCAAAACAGGGCATTTCAATTCAGTAAGGCTTACAGATATTTTATCTGCGGAGCGGTGACCTATAACTTAAATCAAAAAACATCTCTCACTGCTGAATACAATTACATGTTTGGTAAAACATCCGGTAACAATGAGAACCTGCCTTCTCTCAACGGAAAAATGTTTGCGCTGCCTAAAAATTTTGCTGTGGCGGATGCAAATACAGATCAATATACCGTTAGTGATAACTATTACCGGCTGCAGGCAAGACATAATTTTATTGATAACTGGCACCTGAATGTTCTGGCAGCTTACGCACAAGGGTATGCTCATAATCATCAGCTATTTGCCGATAAATATATACCGGTTTCGAATGATACACTCTACCGTTATTTCGATTTTGGTAAATGGTATAGTTATACCATATCAGCGCAAGCATATCTGGATGGTAAGTTTTATACAGGAAATAGATTTGAACATAAAGTTTTGGCAGGGCTTGATTATTGTAATTTTTATTCAAACCATTTGCGTCGTGGTATACGGGGACAAAATAATCTTGGTCTATATATTCCCAACCCCAATTATTATATTAACCCGGATTTATTGAATAACCCCGACGAACGTGGGCTTGGTGAATTTCAACAGGGATGGGCTGCTCTTTACCTTCAGGATCATTTAAAAATTGCAAACAAATTGGTGGTAACGATTGCCGGTCACTTCACACATGCATACATTAAATGGGCAGGTGTTGGTTTCATTCCCTCTTATCAAAGAAACACAAAGTACAATGCATTTACCCCTCGTGCAGGATTAACCTGGTTGTTCTCGGAAAATTTTTCCATTTACTCTTTATACGATCAATGTTTTGTGCCACCAAGTGCTGTGCCGCAAGACAAAGGAAATTTTGATAGCATCCCTTTCAAACCTGTAACAGGGTATAATATTGAGACCGGGATGAAAAGCTATTTCTTCAACAAAAAATTAGGTCTGAATTTTTCAGTTTACCATATTGTAAAAAATAACAATTTAACACAAGACCCGGAACACCCTGATTTTTTTATTCAAACCGGTCAGATAACAAGTAATGGAATTGATCTTGACATGACAGGCAATATCACTCCTGCTTTTACACTTAATGCTAACTATGCTTATACCGATGCAAGAATTACGAACGACAATGATTCTACTCTCATTGACATGAAAAATTTTGGTACACCAGATCACTCCATCAATCTTTGGATAAAGTACAAATTACTTTCTGGTAAATTGAAAGGCCTTTCATTCGGCCTCGGGTATCAATATATGGGAAAGCGCAGCGCTTTAGAGTTCGAAAATCCAGGAACCGGAAATGTTTTTTTGCCTGTCTATAATTTACTGGACGCAGCAGTAAGTTATCAAAATCCGAGATTCAATATCAGTTTGAATCTGTACAACATCACTAATACTACTTATGCCGCTTTGGGTTTTTTCAATTCTTCAGTAACACCAAATGACTGGCGATATACTCCCGGTGAGCCAATAAATTTTCGCTTAAGTGTTGGTATTAATTTATTAGTGAAAAGAAGAAATAAAATCAGTTATTCAATCTTTCCCACCATCTTCTCCGGCTTTACCCATTCATCAAACTGTTCCGGAGTCACATAACCCAACTTCACAGCCATCTCTTTTAATGTCGTTCCTTCTTTGTGAGCTTTCTGAGCTATCTCGGCGGCTTTATAGTAACCAATCTTTGTATTCAATGCGGTTACAAGCATCAAACTATTATCAACATGCTTTTTAATATTTGCTTCAATAGGTTCAAGTCCGGCAGCACACTTATCATTAAATGAAACACAACCATCACCGATCAGTCTTGCACTGTGAAGAAAGTTATAGATCATCACCGGTTTAAAAACATTCAATTCAAAATGCCCTGAGGCACCGCCAATATTTATTGCAACATCATTTCCCAATACCTGCGCTACGATCATGGTTAGTGCTTCGCATTGAGTTGGATTTACTTTTCCCGGCATAATAGAAGACCCCGGTTCATTATCAGGAATATGAATTTCTCCGATACCACTTCTTGGTCCGGATGAAAGCATGCGGATGTCATTTGCAATTTTCATTAAGCTAACTGCAACAGTTTTCAATGCGCCATGTGCTTCCACTATTGCATCATGTGCAGCTAATGCTTCAAATTTATTTTCAGCAGTTACAAAAGGTAACCCTGTAAGATTGGCAATTTGCTTTGCAACGTTTTTTGAATAATCGGGAGGTGTGTTTATCCCTGTTCCAACAGCTGTTCCACCCAATGCCAACTCACTCAAATGGGCCAACGTATTTTTAATTGCCTTAAATCCATGATCTAATTGCGAGATCGGAAG
>DASTZB010000598.1:0-7491 GCA_035764525.1 Chitinophagaceae bacterium
AAGAATATTGAATTTTTCGCTTTTATCAATCATTACAAAAAATTATGCCAATAAACAGATCGTCATGTTAATACGTTTATTTGATCTGAAAATCAATTTATTCTTAGAGTGGAGTTGCTGATAGTTGGTCTGCCGGTTATAACAGACAGGAGATAGTATAGAGGGTTTAACAGATGGGGATAACTCTATTTTTAAAAATCTGTATGTAAGTGTTTTCCTTATGAAATTTTTTTCAACATCATTAAACCTTTTGAAGATTGTACCCATTATTATAATGTGCATACAAATATTGCTGATTCAATTTTTCATTTGTCAGTTGCTGTTTTGCTTTATCCCAGGTAATTTTTTCTTTGCTTCGGTATGCAATATTTCCCAATTGGCAAACAGTAGCAATATGAGCACCGGTTGCAATCGGGCAATTAAGATCTTCTTGTTTACCTGATTTAATTGCAGCAACAAAATTTTCCCAATGCTGAACTAATGGATTGTCTGTAGACTTCTTTCTTTCAACGATCACTTTTTCTTTACTTCCTTTTTCAGGGATCACTTCCCAGCCACCCCGATCCAGTTCCAATGTTCCGTTGTTACCAATGAATGCAATACCATGATCTTTTCCAAACAAACCATTATCAATTCCCATTGCATGGTCCCATATCAAATTAAAATTATCGAACTCATACAATGCTCCCATTGTATCCGGAGTTTCCTGGTACAGATCGGGGTAAGCAAAATACCCACCCAATGCAGAAACAGTTTTTGGAACATCTGCATTCATACCGAATATTGCATAGTCTATTAAGTGAACGCCCCAATCTGTCATCAATCCACCAGCATAATCCCAGAACCAGCGAAACTGGAAATGAAACCTGCCGCTATTGAATTTCCTTTTTTTTGCCGGCCCGAGCCACATTTCATAATCAACACCAGCGGGAGGAGCTGAATCAGGAACTTTTTCCGAAGGCTTACACCATCCCTGGTAACACCAAACTTTTACGGTTCTTATATTTCCCAATTGTCCTGTTCTGATAAAATCAACAGCATCTCTGAAATGGTGACTGCTTCTTTGCCATTGCCCGGCCTGTACTAATTTATTATATTTTTTTTGGGCAGCTACCATTGCACGACATTCTTCTATTGAATTTCCGACGGGTTTTTCAACATATACATGCTTACCTGCCTGTACAGCATCTATCATGATCAAAGCATGCCAATGATCAGGTGTACCGATAATAACCGCGTCAATATCTTTTTGTTCTAATAACTTCCTATAATCGCCATAGGTTTTCACTTTCGATACATCAGTTTTTAACTTTGAAAGATCATTCATTCTTTTATCCAATACATTCTTATCTACGTCACAAAGCGCTACTACATTTACACCGGGAACCTGTAATGCAGCAGTAAGATTACTCCAGCCCATTCCATTGATGCCAATAGCGCCAATATTCAATTGATCATTAGGCATTATTTTATTCTTAAAAATGCTAAAAGGATCTTTGCTGAATGAAGAGAGCAATGTGCTTCCTGCAAAAATGGTAGCAGATGTTTGTAAAAAACGACGGCGATCATTCATAAAAATTATTTTGAAGAGTGTCAATGAAGTTAGCATATAATTTTTAATATTATCTTGTCCTTCTTAGAAACAAAAGATGTTTTCAATTTCATGGCCGACATATCAAACAATTTTATATGGCTGGATAATATTAGCTATAGTTGTATTCCTTGTTTTACTAAAGATCACAGCTCCGTACGGTCGTCATACTTCTTCAAAATGGGGACCGCTCATATCTAATAAATGGGGTTGGATGATAATGGAGTCGCCGGTATTGGTTGTTTTATATATAATGATCTTCCCGGACGTTATTCTATTCTCTTTTCCTTATTTAATAATGATAGCATTATTTAGTCTTCATTATATTAATCGCATTTTTATTTTCCCGTTCCGGTTGCATACAAAAGACAAGAAGATGCCAATAATAATCATGTTTTCTGCTATTTTCTTTAATATAATGAATGGGTTTTCTTTTGGTTACTATTTTACTCATTTTGCCAACTATACAAATGAATGGGTTAGCGACCCGAGATTTATAATAGGGGGTATATTATTTTTTATTGGACTGGCTATAAACTGGAAAGCAGACAATGTTTTGATCAATCTGCGCAAACCAACTGAAACAATTTATAAAATTCCCAATGGTTGGCTATTTAATAAAATAAGCTGTGCCAATTTGTTTGGTGAATTAGTTGAGTGGTTGGGTTTTGCAATTCTTTGCTGGAATCTTCCCGCAATTACTTTTTTTATTTGGACAGCGGCAAATCTTATTCCCCGCGCATTGGCACATCATAGATGGTATAAAGAAAAGTTTGTGGATTACCCTACAAACCGAAAAGCAATAATCCCTTACATTCTTTAGAACAGATCAACCAAAACGTTTTGCATTTAAAAAATTCATTGGGAGTTCTGTTTTCCCTTCTATTGCAAGGTCAGCAAGTATTTCGCCTACAACTGATGCGAATTTAAAACCATGACCACTAAACCCACAAGCAATGGAAACGTTTTCTTCATATCCCGGCAATTTATCAATGATAAAATTTTCATCAGGCGAATTTCCGTATAAACAAATTTTGGTATGCAAAACGGAATCAAAGACATCGGGCAAATATTTATCCAAACAATACTTTATGTTTTTAAGATCATCTCCTGTTGTTTGCCTGTTCACGTTATCGGGATCAGTGACCTGTGCAGGAAAATGATGGGCCATTTTTAACCCCGCTGGTTCCCCAAACTGTTTTGTATCTAATAATGGAAAACCATAAAAGCACCCATGTTTATCTTCATCCCCTATCATCCAGCAAGGAAAATTATTTAGTTCAAACTGTTTATTATTTTTAGTTTTTATCCATGCAATGAATTGCCTTGTTACTTTTATTTTATTTGAAAAGCCTGCGGTCATTTTACCGGCCCATGCTCCTGCCGTAATAACTAGTTTATTGCAGTAATAAATATCTTTATCTGTGTTAACCATTATACTGGCTCCCTCTTTTTTCCATTCGATCACTGTTTCATGCGAATGAATTTCGGCTCCATTCCTTTTTGCCTGGTCTGCATAAAGACGAATCGATTTTTCGGGCGGAAGAAATCCAGCGTCCGGCTCAAATAAGACTTCAAAACTGTTGGGAAAGCTAAATTGAGGAAAGCGATTCGCAACATTTTTTTTATTCAATTGCTCCAGTTCAATATCATATAAAGACGCAGCAAGCGTGACTCCTTTTATTATTTCGTTATTGGAATTACCAGCATATAACAGTCCTGTTTTAAAATAAAGCTGTTCACCTGTTTCATCTTCAAGCTGTTTCCAGTTTTCATAAGCCTTTTCCATTAAAGGAACATAGTCGGGATGCTCAAAATATGCCTTGCGGATAATACGGCTTTGTCCCGTATGCGAACCAAACTCATGAGAAATATCAAATTGTTCAAGCCCCAAAACCTTGTAACCTCTTTTTGCCAAATAATAACAGGTCGCAGATCCCATAGAACCAACGCCAATTACAATTACATCAAAAGAATTGTTTGAGTCCATTTAAATGAAAATAAAAAGTTACAACTATAGCCGGAAAAATAATTATCTTTTGAGGTTATTATTCCAACCCATTTTAAGCCACCACAATCCTGACCTTAAACTGATTCCTATTCATGTATGGGATAAAAAAGCAAATAATGAATGCTGTTATGAACCTATTTGTTTATTAAACCAGTGAATTCTTTAAATACAGTTGTATGAAAAGTAAAATGATTTTATTATTTCTTTTAGTTCGGGTGCTTGCTTATGCACAAACTGATAGCACGGATCTAATTGTTAAGAGAATGATGAAAGATCAAAAAATTGTTGGGCTTGCTCTTGCTGTTATTAAAAACGGGAAAGCCCTGGTAAATAAAGGTTATGGTTTAGCCAATGTAGAACTCAATGTACCTGTTACCGCAGAAACAGTGATCCGGCTCGGTTCTGTCAGTAAACAATTTTTTGCAACTGCCATTCTTAAATTAATGGAGGAAGGGAAACTGAGCATTGAAGATTCTGTTCATAAATTTTTTCCCGATGCTCCTGAAACGTGGAGACCGATCCAGGTAAAGCACCTGATGTCACATACCTCGGGACTAAAAAGAGAAGGCCCTGCGTATAATAATTCAGTGATTCAACCCGATCTTGTTGTAATCAAATCAGCTTATTCCTTACCACTCGATTTCAAGACAGGACAAAAATACCAGTATTGCAATCTTGCCTATTTTATGCTTGCAGAAATTATCAAACAGGTAAGCGGCATGCCCTGGCAGGATTATATACGTGAAAAACTTTTTATCCCTGCCGGAATGAAAAAAAGCTGCATGACTGATTTTTATCCGATCATTCCTAATCGTGCCAGTGGTTATATGCATAATAAAGATGAGCTGGTGAATGCTGATGCCATGTACGCAGTGCGGCCAAGTGGCGGTTTTCTGTCCACATCCTCCGATATGATCCTGTGGGATAAAGTGCTTAGAGAAAAAAACATCATTCTGAAAAAAGAAAACTGGGAATTGCTTTGGCAGCCACTTATAAAAACATCGGATAACCCCGCTTCTAAAGAGTATTATGGATTTGGATGGGCAATTGATGAGCTCAACGGCCGTAAAGTAATTGAGCATGGCGGCGCTAATGTTGGTTTTCGTTCTTACTATGCCCGTTTTGTAAATGACGGTTTGTCCATTATCATTATGACCAACACAGATGAGGCTAATCCAGCGGCTATTGTAAAAGCTTTATCAGAATATTATTTCAGAAACAAATAGATTTATCTATATGAAATGAGGTTTTTATGGAAGTACACCACCACTCACACACTGAACGAAAAAAATGGACCCATTATTTCTGGGAGTTCTTTATGCTTTTCCTCGCCGTTACAGTGGGTTTTTTTGTAGAAAATCAGAGAGAACATTTTATAGAGCATAAGAGGGAAAAACAATATATGCAAAGCATGCTTGAAGATCTTATCCATGATACTCTGGAGATCAATCGGATTTCCTTGTCGAATTCTACACATATTAACCATATCGATACACTTCTGAACACTCTTCTGCTTCCACCGATCGAAAATCCGGGCACACGAAGAAAATTATATGATTTCATAACAGCATCTATGGGCGGCGAGCTTGCTGTTTTTTCACAGAGAACATTATCGCAATTAAAGAATGCAGGAGGGTTACGCCTGGTGAGGAAAAAAGAATTGGCCGACCTGATATCGCTACGTGACAGCAAAATACAATTCCTCGGAGTTATTGCTAAATCATTAGATGAGTCCACTACTGATGCAACAAGAGTTGGCAGCGAGATCTTCGATTTGAACTACAAGAGGTTAAATCATGACGGGAAATATGAGTTGATCACATACGATCCGAAGATTCTTAAGAAGTTTTCAATTGGGCCCAGATAGTTCAAAATGTATTTTACTATTATAAAGACCACCTTGAAAAAGAAGAAAAGGTGGCGAACCAGCTAATACAGTTGATCAAGAAAGAATATCATTTGAAATAAAAAATTTATGGAAGTACACCGCCACTCACATACCGAAAGAAAAAAATGGACACACTATTTCTGGGATTTTCTCATGTTATTTCTAGCTGTGTTCTGTGGGTTTCTCGCTGAAAATATCAGGGAACATAAAATAGAGAAAGAGAGAGAAAAGCAATATATAGAAACGATGATTGATGATTTAAAAGAAGACACTATCTTATTAAATAAGAAGGTTACTGAGTACAGGCAAAAAGGAATCGAATTAGACAGCTTATTTCTTTTACTGAATTTGCCAGGTAATAAGGAATACGGAGCTGCCCTTTATTATTACGGAAGAAAAGCAAACCGCTTTGATTTTTTTACCAGCACAGACCGCACCATACAACAAATGAAAAACTCCGGGGCTTTCCGGCTGATCAGAAACAATAATGCTGCTAATAATATCTTAAAATATTATTCAGAACTGAGCGAATTGTATCGTCTCCAACAAGGTACCGACGATCTTATGATGGATTATCGTTTAATCTCATACACCCTGTTTGACCCTATTGTATTTCAGTCAATGGTGAACGACAGAACTGAAAATAATATTACATACCCGCCGGATAACCCCTCGCTAATAACTAATGAAAAGGCTCCTATACAGAGATTAAGCTCAATTATTCATTATCTCCAGGGGTCCAGGATGGCTTTAAATAAAATGTATATTGGTTTAAAAAAACAAGCAGCAGAATTAATTGAAATACTGAAGACTGAATATCATCTGAAATAGATTTTATGGAAGTACATGCACATTCACATACTGAAAGAAAGAAATGGACACATTATCTCTGGGAGTTTCTCATGTTATTCCTTGCTGTGTTCTGTGGATTTTTGGCCGAAAATCAAAGAGAGCATATGATTGAACATAAACGGGAACATCAATATATGGTTTCGCTTTTATCTGATTTGAAAACCGACACCGCCCGCCTTGCAGAAGTACACCGCTTTGCCTCGAAGCAAATTAATAACTACGATTCTTTACTGGCTTTGGTAAAAAGTCCGCATTATACTGATAGCATCCGCTTTCTTTATTATTATTTCCTTCCGACTACTTCCTATTATCTGTTTAGCCCTTCCCGAAGAACCATTGATCAGTTGGAGAATTCTGGGGGATTGCGACTGATCAGGAATGAAATGGTTTCCGATAGTATTACTGACTACTATCTCACGGCCCGTGCAGCTGTCGGGCAGGGCGAAACCTGGTTGAAATACTTTGATCAATATCATGAAGTCGCTTTCCGCGTCTTTGATTATTCACAGATCGATACCTCCTTTTATACCCGTTTGCAAATATTGACCACACCCCGTATCTATACTTTACTTACCAATAACCCTGGTGAGATCAAACTGTTCTTCAATAAACTATTTGCTTTAAGATTTATTCGATTTTCTTATATGAGCTTTATTGAAGAGGCGATGAAAAAAGCCATACGTACTCTTGAATTTCTAAAAAAAGAATATAACCTCGAATAAATGATTTATGGAAGTACATGCACATGCACACACTGAAAGAAAAAAATGGACACACTATTTCTGGGAGTTTCTCATGTTGTTTCTTGCTGTTTCACTTGGCTTCTATGCCGAGAACCTCAGGGAAGTGATCAAGCACAAAGAAGAAGTAAAAACACATATGGAGTCTCTTTTATCCGATCTTCGGTCCGATGTTCTTCTTTTTGATTCTGTAATTGAAAGAAATGGCTATAGCAGCCTAATGGCAGATTCGCTTATTAATCTGCTGCATTCAGATATTTCAAAAACGCCTGCTATTTATTTTGCAGCACGAAGTGTTACCGCTAATGTTGGCTATTATTATTCCAATTCAAAGTCTTTTGATCAAATGAAAAGTTCTGGATTGCTCAGGTTTATTAAAACCAAAGATTTACTTGACAGCATCGGTAAT
>DASTZB010000599.1:0-41231 GCA_035764525.1 Chitinophagaceae bacterium
ATGATAAACCATCGTGAGATGTGTTTTCCAATCAACACAGGTTTGGCAAAACAGGTAATCAAAATTCAATTCGGGTTTGTGTCGAAGAATTTCAGCGACTATGAGTAGATCAGCTGGCGTGATAATAATATTTAACCATTCGCTGCTATCGTCAAAACTTGCAGTAGGAATTAATTCTGTAAGCTTTATTTTTAATTCTTCTTTTGTCATTAATAATTAAACGGCTTTTTGATATTCTATCTTACTTTCTTCTCTTATTTGCTCCCTCGTCAATCCTTTTTTTATTTTTTGCTGAAGCAACATCAATGCATTGATTAACGCTTCTGGTCTTGGCGGGCAACCGGCCACATATACATCAACTGGTATTACATGATCTGCTCCTTTTACAACTGAATATGTGTTATAGAAAAATGGTCCGCCACTGGTAGCGCAAGCACCCATTGCGATCACATATTTCGGGTCACCCATTTGATCATATAATCTTTTTAGAACGGGCGCCATTTTATTCACGATCGTACCTGCTATTATTATTACATCAGCTTGGCGTGGGGTGGCTCTTGCTACTTCAAATCCAAACCGGCTCCAATCATATTTTGCTGAGGCAGCACTCATCATTTCTATGGCACAACAACTGGTACCAAATACCAACGGCCACAATGAATTTGACCTGGCCCAATTGATAACATCATCCAATTTGCTTACCAACACTCCGCCAGAAGGAGTTTGATGAACTTCTCCTGGAAAAGCAAGCGATGAATCTGATTGAAATTTGTCTGTCATATAATAATTACTGCCATTTTAATGCCCCCTTTTTATGCGCATACAGAAAGCCCAGGAAAAGAATGAAAAAGAAAATCACAATTTCTATAAGAGCGATCCAGCCAACACTTTTAACAACGACAGCCCACGGGTAAAGAAATATCAGCTCAACGTCAAAAATTAGAAATATCAGTGCAAAAAGGTAATATCCTACATTAAATTGTATCCAACTTGGTCCTGTTGTTGGAACACCGCACTCGTAAGGTTCACCTTTTGCTTTGTTCTTTGTTGTCTTTAAAACTATTTTGGAGATAAGAATAGCAATGCCTGAAAAAGCAACCGCGGAGATCATCAAAACAATCAGTGAAGAAGCACCCATAGGGAAATTCTGATTTTTACGAATATAGCAAGTGTGGTTGAAATATGAACATGAGACTTATCAAGGTTAATAGTGATTTCTATCCATATAATTCCTGGTGAATTGATTTTCTATCATAGCCCATTGCAAGAATTCTTTGCTTTGCCTCATCGATCATTACTTTCCATCCACACAAAAGAAATAATGCAGGCTGTTTATTGGCGCAAAGTTCTTCATAAATAGGATGAACATAACCGGTTCGGCCATCCCATTCCTCACGGGATAAGGTGGGGATATAATGAAACTTTTCCAACTGAAGACTTTTCATTTCCTCATAATATAAAAGGTCAGATTTTTTCCTGGTTCCAAAGATCAGATAGATATTATTATGCGGAATATTGTGCAGCTTGATGTAAGTAGCCATGCTTCGGAATGGAGCAATTCCTGTTCCGGTACAGATCATGATTATTTCTTTTTGCAGATCATCTTCATCCAATGTGAAAACTCCCTGCGGACCACGCAGCGTCAATTCACTTCCCACCACTATATTATTAAAAAGATAGGTGGTGCCTAATCCACCTTCAAGCAATACAATAACGAGTTCCAATACATTTGTCCCATCAGGCCAGCTTGCAATAGAATAGCTTCTTATCCTTTTATTTGGTTTTTCATGAATTGGTAGATCTAGAGTAACGAACTGTCCGGGGATAAAATCAAATTTTTCCAGCTCGGGGACCTGAATAACATATCGTCTTGTATTATGCGTTTCCTGGATGATATTTATCACTTTGCCGGTTCGCCATGGTTGCAGGGCCATAAAGAAAATTTATTCAAAATACAAAACAAACAGCAATTACAAAGTGATATAAAACTGGAAATTGAAGAATAGGCAAAAATAAAAGCGGCGCCGAAGCACCGCCTTTCGCCTAAATGGCAAGCAATCGAACTTTTAAAAGTAGAAAAAAATCTGGTAGTGACAAATATATTTTATTGACGAACATCAGGATCTAGTTCTTTCAATTTTTTCATTGTTGTATAATAGATTTTATTTTTCCAGGTATAACGAATAACTAATTCATTCAGGCGGGCAAGGTTTAATGCATATTTTGAATCATCGATCTTGCTTTCATGAGAAGGATAAACAAGAATTATTTTATTTTTTGTGGTCGGCACCATGATCGTTGTATCATTTTTTTCCAGGCCTGTAAAAATAATCTTTGTTACTGGTAGATCAGTTATCGTATCTGCTTTTATATCGTGACGAATGCCGGCTATCCAAAGCCCTGTAATATTTATTTTTTCGGTTTTTTGAAATTCAAGATAGAACCAGTAATTATAGTTTTGCCTGGGTTTCGTTTTGCCAGATGGTTGTATGTCATTTTCTTCGGAATACTTGGGCAATATGCCTGGAATACTTCCCTGCTTATAGCCATAGACTTTTCTCACAGGTGGTTTTACCTGTGTAAAACCTGAAGCAATAATGCCTAAAAGAAATAATGGTATAAATATTTTTTTATTCATGTATAGAAGATGCAATAGAGGATCATTTAACTCCAAAAAAACTGTTAAGAAAAAGCCCTCGTCAGAGGGCTTTCTACTATCTGATAATTTTCTGAACGTGACGATATTTTCTATTGTCGCTGTAAATGCTTAATATGTAGGCGCCCTTTGAATATCGGCTAATATTTAGACTGCCATTTTGATACCCTGATTCCTGCCTATACATCTCCTGGCCCTGCATATTAAATAATTGCACCGAGATCTTTTTTACATCAGTTTTATTCCCGATGCGATATTGAATTATGCTTTCACTTATTGTGGGGTAAACCATTGTTATAAATTCTTTATCATTTATTATTGGGTTAATAATTCCTGTAACAAGATTTGGTGTACCCAAAAAAGTATAATACAAGCCATTGCCGTGTGTTCCTACAAGCAATACGTTATCATCAGGTCTATATGCAAGGGAGTTGATAACTGCATAATTCAAGGTTGTTGATCCTTCACGTTGCCAGGTTGGCGAGCCACCGCCCAATAAAGTTGTTCCCAGATTTTCTACTGCAAATAATCCAGCTGCTGTTCCAGCATAATATTCAGTTACAGGATTACCTGATCCATCTTTTTTTACTGTGATCATACAACTGCGTGCAGAAATAAGACCAGTAGGAGCATTTGTTGATGAACCCAGGGTTCCTATAAGATTTCCTTCAGCAATTTTCCAGGTTGGGGCAGCGCTTTTGGCGTTATTGGTCCATAAGATATTTGTTACATTATTAAATGCTCCCGTAGTTGCATTGGTTCTTCCATAATTACTGATCACAACGAGTATTTCATTATCGTTATTCGGATTCACAGCAATGTCCTGAACATTGAGACCTGAAATATCAGTGACAGAAGTTGGAGGAGTAATTTCTGCTGGTGCTGCAGCAGCTGCAGCATTGCGTGGATCATCTAACCTGAAAATTTTTCCATTTGTCGTTCCAAAATACATTGAATGCAAGGCGCCGTAGTTTCCGCGACTAAATGCAACAGCACGGATTCCAATGCTTGTTCCATTACTTGGATCAATGGCATTGCTAACACCAGTCAGTTCAGTCCAGCTTGAAGAAGTAACAGTAGAAGCGCTGGTCGTTCGGAACATGCGATTGAAATTTATATAATAAAGATCTTCCGTATTATCAGGATTGAGTTTGAAGTTGGTTACAAACTCACCAAACTCAGTTGTTGATCCCGAAGAAGATGGTGTTAATCCATTTGGTCTTATTTCTGTACCGGATGTAGAAACACCTAATGAGGGCTGTATTTGTGCCCTTCGTATACTGCCAAGTTGTACTCCAGCATACAAATATTGTATATTTCCATTCTTTTTTGAAATGCCAACAGAGCTTCCATCTCCACCAATAACACGCCGGTGGTTATTACTGTCAATTGCACTTAATCCGAGTACACCTGTTTTATCCCTGAATTGTGTTCCGTTATCCTGTGCACCACCTGCAAAATTGTTGGCACCAATTTCGGGATCAATAGTGACACGATAATATTGGAGTGTTTGATAATTATTAATATTTGTCCACACGACGCTAGAACCCGCTGCTGTTATATTTGTGGTCATCTGTATACCGCCATCGTTAGAACAAATAGCTTCGTTAGGGTTTGATGGATTGAAAACGACATTATGAATATCAGGATGACTGGTTGGATAAAAAGTCAATGATGGCAACGTGTTTCCATACCCTCCGATCCAGCATAATGTATTATTGTAGTTTGCTGTACTAAATCCATCTGTAGATCTATATAAACTGGTTCCACCGATTAATACAAAATTCGGATCGTTTGGTTTTACAGTAATAAATAAATCATATCCACCTTGTATAGTAAATGGGTCGGTTGCATCGTGATCACCGCCAGGAAAATCAGGAAGGTTTGCAGATAGATTTGTCCACACATTTCCTGAAGTCATATTCAATTTAAAAAGATCTGCCTCTTTGTTGCGGCCTGAACTTGTGTTCGTAAGCCCATTTTCATAGAGCACATAAAGTATGTTTTCATTAGAAGAAGCTAGTGCAAGCAATGTTCTTCTCGTATCGTAAAATTTCTCAGTTCCCGATAGAACATATGAATAAGCATTTCCCCGCCAGCCATCAACTGAATCAACACCTAAAGTAGATCCTCCAGCCAACCGTGTATAAGAATTAAAATCACCGTTTGTTGATTTCCAGATGCCTCTTAATGAAAGATCCGGCTCTGCACCTGAAAAAGCAACATATACTTTTCCAGTCGGCGATATAACTACATCTGCCAGCCCGTTTGGTGCAAATGCAGTAATTGCACTCCCAAAAACTGTTTGAAAAGTAGTACCGCCATTTGATGACCGGACAATCCTTCTGTGACAGGCAATGTACACATCCCCATTTACCGGGTTCACAGTTATCTTGTGTACATAATCAAAAGGATGATCAAATCTTTCAGGTACGCCGGCAGCGATCCCGGTACCATTAAAGTCAGCTATATTAGTTAAAGAAAGTCGGGTCCATGTAGCACCATTGTCGGTAGATTTTAAAACCCCATAAGAAAGATAACCTGCACCAATTTCATCAGCGGAATTTCCAACATATTCTCCACCGCCTGCATACCATGTATCCTGGTTTCCCGGACGAGGATCCTGTGCAACGCAAGCAACATTATGTACTTCATTTGCCGGAGTTACTCTTGTCCAGTTGGCGCCGCCATCCGTTGATCTGAATATTCCACCACTGATGCCACCTGCAATCAATACTTTATTTGTTGTTCCATTATAACGAACATCATAAGCAATGGCTCTTGTCCTGCCACCATTGTTATTTGGGCCTGCGGGTAAATAATTATTCTGTGTAGTTAGCCGTGCAAGTCCTGAAGAAGTATTTCTTTCGGGGATCTTTCTTGCAAATTCAATTTCCTGGTCACGCAAACCAAATAATGCTTCACCCGTTGTCGGATCTTTTATCATGTCGGCATCATATTTCCAACGGAGATATTGATAAGCCGCTTCATTTTCTTCGTTTTCTTCGGAAGATTCACTGGCAAGTTCTTGATCCGCAGCGGATTTGTTTAAATACAGTAAAACGCCGGAGGCTATCAATAACATAAGACCAACCGAGACAATAACCTTTATTTTCATTATTTGACTTTTAAAATAGGGCAATTTACTTAAATAAATGTTTCGGAAACATTAGAGTTAAGGGCTCACCGGATTTTTATATTTTTGTTTTTCGGATGAGTGTAAAGGCTTTGCTGAATGATTTCATTAACTCCCCCCGCCTTTTTCAGTTGGCGGACAGGCTTTCTTTTTCCCAACCTCAAAAGATTTATCTTGAAAACCTGCGGGGAAGCTCCCCGGAATTTTTCAGCGCTGCCGTGTTTGAACATCCTTCCTGCTCACAGTTTAATCACCTTATCGTATTAAATGATGCGGAAGATGCCGCTTATTTTCATAATACCCTGGAAAATCTGACCGGAGCATTGGACATTTTTTACTTCCCGGCTTCATTTAAACAAAGGAAAAATTTTAGTTTGCTCAACAGTAGCCACGTAATGTTACGAACGGAGGCACTGACAAAGATTGCTTCGCAATTAAATACTTCAGGTTCTGTAAATAAAAAAGTGCTTGTTACTTATCCTGAAGCATTGTTTGAAAAAGTGGTCGTTTCAAATACCCTTTCTTCCAATATCATTTTTATTAAAAATGGTGATACACTTAATACGGATTCATTGCTCTTAAAATTGGCGGACTTTGGTTTTGAAAGAACGGATTTCGTGTATGAGCCGGGTCAGTTTGCTATTCGCGGAGGTATTCTTGATATTTATTCTTTCGGCAACGAAAAGCCATATCGTGTCGAGCTTTTTGGAAATGAAGTTGATTCTATCAGGATCATTGACCCCGAAACTCAATTGAGTGAAAGAAAATTATTGCAGGTTAGCATCATTCCGAATATCGAAACACAATTTGTCGATAAGGAAAAAATTTCACTGCTGGAATTTTTGCCGGAAAATACCATTGTTTGGATGCGTGATGAGGAACTTGTTTATAAAAAACTGAAAGATTCTGAAGAGGAAATGGAATATTTTTTTGAGAACAGGAATATGAGCAATCCTGATAACTATAAGGAAAAAGATATTTCCGGCCAGTTATCAGAGGTAAATTTTTCCAAGGCTGACTTTATTTGGCCTGGAGATTTTGAAAAACAAATCGAGAACCGTTCCTGTGTTTTTTTTGGTGATGAACCTGTAGACCGATCTTCTGTTTTCACATTGCAATCAAACACTCTCATCCAACCTGCATTTAACCGCCGTTTCGATCTGTTGATACAGGATCTGAAAAATTGGGAGCAAAAAGGATTTGATGTCTACCTGTTTGCTGAAAATCCAAAACAATTGGAAAGATTACGGATCATTTTTGAAGATCTGAAATCGGATATTGTTTTTAACCCGGTCACAGTTTCAATTCATGAAGGATTTATAAACGAGGATCTGAAGGTTGTTTGCTATACGGATCATGAAATTTTTCAACGCTATCATAAGTACCGGGTAAAACAAGCTTATAACAAAAGTAAAGCGCTTACGCTAAGAACTCTTCGTGAATTACAACCAGGCGATTTTGTAACACACATTGATCATGGTGTGGGAACATTCAGTGGCTTGCAAAAAATTGAAGTGAATGGAAGATTGCAGGAAGCGGTAAGAATTATTTATAAAGACAGCGACATTCTTTACGTCAATATCAATTCGCTTCATAAGATAGCAAAATACACGGGCAAGGAAGGGACAGTGCCGAAAGTAAATAAACTCGGAAGTGATGTATGGAATAAATTAAAAGATAAAACAAAAGCAAAAGTTAAAGAGATCGCATTTGACCTGATTAAACTTTATGCCAGCCGAAAAGCGCAACAGGGTTTTCAACATACACCGGATAATTATTTGCAAACAGAATTGGAAGCTTCATTTATTTATGAAGACACACCCGACCAGGGAAAAGCAACTGCGGATGTAAAAAAAGATATGGAGTCATCTTCACCCATGGACAGGTTGGTTTGCGGTGACGTTGGTTTTGGTAAAACAGAGATCGCGATTCGTGCGGCATTTAAATCCTGTATTGATGGCAAGCAAGCTGCAGTATTGGTGCCAACAACCATTCTTGCTTTTCAACATTATAAAACTTTCAGCGAACGGTTGAAAGATTTTCCTGTAACGGTTGATTATATCAATCGCTTTAAATCGGCAAAAGAAAAAAAGGAAACACTTAAGAAATTAGAAGAAGGAAAGATCGAAATAATCATCGGCACACATGCATTGCTTGGAAAAGAAGTGAAGTACAAAGACCTTGGTTTACTGGTAATTGATGAAGAACAGAAATTTGGCGTTGGCCACAAAGAAAAAATTAAAACAATCAAAACAACAGTTGATTGTTTGACATTAACTGCAACACCAATTCCAAGAACGTTGCAGTTTTCATTGATGGGAGCAAGAGATCTGAGTATCATCAACACTCCCCCGCCTAACCGGCAGCCAATACAAACTGAATTACATGCATATAACGAGGACCTGATCCGTGATGCGATCTATTATGAAACTGAAAGAGGTGGCCAGGTATTTTTTATTTATAACCGGGTACAGAGTCTTCCGGAGATGGCAAATATTATCCAGGCTTTGTGTCCCGACCTGAGTATAGGTATTGCGCATGGTCAAATGGAGGGTCATGAATTGGAAAAACATATTCTAGATTTTATTGATAGGAAATATGATGTGCTTGTTTGCACCAATATTGTTGAAAGTGGTGTCGATATTCCCAACGTAAATACGATCATTGTAAATAATGCACATCAATTTGGATTAAGTGATCTGCACCAATTGAGGGGAAGGGTAGGGCGTAGCAATAAAAAAGCGTTTTGCTATTTGTTATCGCCACCGATGAGTACATTACCTGATGACTCAAGAAAAAGATTGCAAACATTAGAACAGCATAGCGAACTTGGCAGTGGTTTTCAAATTGCAATGCGTGATCTTGATATTCGTGGCGCTGGTAATATGCTTGGTGGAGAGCAAAGTGGGTTCATGGCAGACATTGGTTTTGAGACTTATCAGAAAATTCTGGATGAAGCGATACGTGAATTAAAAAGAACGGAATTCAAAGAATTATTTAAAGAAGAAATTTCAAAGCAGGATGATTTTGTACAAGATTGTACTATTGATACCGATCTTGAAATTCTGATACCTGATGATTATGTAGAAAGCATTACGGAAAGATTGTCATTATATCAACGATTGGATAATTCGGAAACGGAAGAAGAATTACAATTGATGGCCGAAGAAATGAAAGACCGCTTTGGCGCTTTGCCGCAGCCGGTAAATGATCTTTTTGTTACTGTTCGTTGTCGTAAACTGGCAGTTGAGCTTGGCTTTGAAAAGATGAGTTTGAAAGATGAAACGCTTCGTTGTTATTTTATAAACAGGCCTGATTCGCCTTATTTCGAATCACAAACTTTTCAGCAGATTCTTTCGTTTATACAAACAGGAACCAATAAAGCGAAACTGAAACAAAGCGGCAAACTGTTTATTATGATAGTTAATGATGTAAAATCAATGGAAGAAGTGCACCGTTTCCTTGTTGCAATGCATAGGTTTTGCTTTTAGTATCAATGAAATGAAATGCTTTAGAAGTGGTTTTACCAACGCTGAGTTAGTAAACCTCCCTGTTTTATTTACGCAAATGTGTTAATTTTAAAAGCATAAATCTGGCTATGAGAATCCATCCAATTCCTTTCACCATCCTGCTTTGTCTTTTCTCTATTTTTTCCTTTTCCCAAAAAGACGAAAGTTCTGCTTTGCAACTCCGTAGTGGTAAGGTTTTTACTGAAAAAAATATTACACAGGAGAACGTAAAATTTTTTGCAGAACGTTTGCAAAAAATAAATGGTAAATCATTTGCTGTTTTACAATTTGAAGAATTACCATCAGAAACAAAGAAACAAGAACTAGCTGAGTCAGGGATTCAATTGCTCGAATACATTCCAGGAAAAGCGTTTACAATTTGTATTACAAAAGATATTGATTACACAATTTTGCTAAAAGCAGGAGCAAGATCAATTCTTGAATTATCCCCGGAACAAAAGATGCATTCTGCGATGGCAAAGGGAATATTTCCGTCCTGGGCTATAAGAACCCCGGGTATGGTAGATGTATGGATCAGTTTTCCCAAAACAATTTCTTTTGATGAAATAAAAAATTTGCTGAGATCAAAAAATATTGAGATCACATCAACTCAATATAGCCAGTATCATGTCATTGGATTAAGAATTATTCGTAACCGGCTTAATGAAATTGCTTCTTTTCCATTCATAGAATATATAGAACCAGCGCCGCATGGCGACCAGCCATTGAATTACATCGCAAAGCAAAATTCACGAGGCAATGTTTTGAATGCTGCAATTGGCGTTGGGGGATATAACCTAAAAGGAGAAGGTGTAGTAGTTGGTATTGGTGATGATTCAGATCCGCAATATCATGTTGATTTCACCAACAGGCTTATTGATTTTGGTCCAGCCGGTTATACTTATCATGGTACTCATGTTCATGGAACAATCGGTGGTGGCGGGATAGCTGGTGAGCAGTACGCAGGTTATGCCCCTAAATCCACTTTGGTTACTCAACTCCTTTCCGGCATTTTAAGTAATGCTTCAACCTATGTTACAGATTATGGAATGGTTGTCACAAATAATTCTTACGGCGATGTGGTGGGTGATTGTGATTACATGGGTTATTATGATCTGCAAAGTCGTGTGCTTGATAAGATGGCGATTGATCTTCCAAATCTTCAAAATGTTTTTGCGGCAGGTAATGATGGCGGATTAACCTGCTCAAATTATCCGTCTGGGTTTCGTACAGTTTTGAGCGGTTATCAATCTGCAAAAAATGTTTTAACCATTGGCGCTACTGACAGAGTGGGTGTTGTTACTTCATTTTCAGGTCGCGGACCTGTTAAAGATGGACGTACTAAACCTGAGTTAATGGCAGATGGGTTTTTTACAATATCAACCGTAAATACGCCTGATGATGGTTATGGTTTCCAACAAGGAACAAGTATGTCTGCCCCGGCTGTTTCTGGTGGGCTAGCATTGCTTTATGAAAAATATCGGTTACAAAATAGTGGCGCAAACCCTAAAAGTGGCTTAATGAAAGCATTGATCTGCAACGGTGGCACCGATCTTGGCAATAAAGGGCCTGATTATACCTATGGTTTTGGGTGGATGAATTTGCTACGCTCAGTTGATATGTTAAGTAATAATCGATATTATGTTTCTACAATTAATAATGGCGGACATAACACTCATTCAATTTCAGTTCCGGCAAACACTGCTCAACTTAAAGTAACACTTTATTGGAATGATCCTGCTGCCGCCGTGTTTTCTTCGCAGGCATTGATCAATGATCTTGACCTTGAATTAACCATGCCTGGTCCATCTACGGTTTTACCTTATAAGCTAGATACCATACCTGCGAACGTGAATAACAATGCAATGCAGGCAGCGGATAACATCAATAATATTGAACAGATTGTGATTAATAATCCTGCCACCGGAACTTTTACGGCCAATATAAAGGGAACCGCCGTTGCTTCAGGACCGCAGGAATATTTTATAGTTTATGATGTCATTCCTAATGAAACAAAAATTGTTTACCCGCTTGGAAAGGAAGCATGGGTGCCAGGAGAAACAGAAACTATCCAATGGGAATCGTATGGCGATCCGGCCAATACTTTCTTCGTTGAGTACTCAACTGATAATGGAGGAAGCTGGACAACGATCAACGCAGCAGTTGCTGCAAATCTACGTAGACTTGATTGGACAGTGCCGTCAATCCAAACAACACAGGCATTAATAAGAGTAAAAAGAAATGGTACCGGATACACAAGTACGAGCTCTGCATTTACAATTCTTGGAATGCCAACTTTATCATTAGCGTCTGTTCAGTGCGAGGGGTACTTCGCTTTTGACTGGACGGCTGTGGCGGGTGCAACTGATTATGAGGTCTTCCAATTACAAGGAACGGAAATGGTTTCAATCGGCACAACTACATCTACAAATTATATATTAAATGGATTGTCATCAAATACCGAATATTGGGTTACAGTTTGTGCAAGACTGAATGGACAACGAGGAAGAAAAGCGTTTGCAATAAAACGAATTCCAAATTCAGGAACGTGTATTGGGGCCATATCTGATAATGATATTAAAATGGATTCGATCATTGCGCCGGTTTATGGCAGGTTAAATACTTCTACAGCATTATCAGCAACAACTATTGTATCGGCAAGAATTAAAAACCTTGATGATGCAAATCTTACCAATTTTAAAATGCGTTACTATGTTGGTGGGGTATTGGTGATAGAAGATGTTGTTTCAACGACAGTGACTTCCGGCACTTCATATATTCACAATTTTTCAGTTCCATATGATTTTTCTGCTGCAGGTAATTATATTTTAAAAGTGGAAGTAGAGAATACAACAGGTGCTGATCCGGTCAATGTTAATAATTCAATTACTGATACCATCCGGCAGCTAAGCAATGATCCAATCCCGCTTCCATTTACGGATAATATTGAAGCGGCCACATCCCGCAAATACTATGCAAACCGATATGGAATAGCGGGGATAGAACGATATGATTTCACGAATACTATGCCGTTGGGAAGATTTAGTACCTTTTTGGCTAACGGAATGGCCTATTCAGGAAAAAAATCGCTGATGTTGGACCTGGATGGCTGGAATGGCGCTACCGGAAACACGAATTTTATTTACGGTACTTATAATCTTAATGGAATTAATGCTTCGGTAAGAGATATGCGGCTCGATTTTCAATTTAAATCTCATGGTGATAGTGTAGTAGATGCAAATAATAAAATCTGGGTACGCGGCGATGATACAAAGCCGTGGATAGAAGCTTTTACGCTTTCCTCAAATGGGAATGTGCCGGGAGTTTTTAAACGTACACGAAGTATTGAGATTTCGGATTTATTAATTGCAGCATCGCAAAATTTTACCAGCAGTTTCCAGGTTCGTTTTGGTCAAGTTGGAAGAGTTCGTATCAGTGATAACAACGGTTTCCATGGGCATAATTTTGACGATATAAGAATTTATGAAGCAATTGATGATATTCAATTAAAAACGATTGATGTGGCCTTATCTAATAGGTGTGGTTTGACGAATGCAGAAACTGTAAAGGTTACCATTAGAAATGCTTCGTCAAATTCTATAAGTAATATCCCCGTTCGAATGGTAGTAGATGGTGGTACGCCGATTATTGAAACTATTGTTGGCCCACTTGCAGCTGATGCAAGCATGCAATATACTTTTACAGCTAAAGCTAATCTTTTGGCTTGGGGTGATCATATCATTCTTATTAATGTACAATATGGCACAGATAATTTTAAAGACAATGACACATTAAGACTCAATGCTTTTAATGCACCGTTAATCACAGCATTTCCGCACATTGAAAATTTTGAAACTAATGATGGTTATTGGCGCAGCTCAGGAAATAACAATTCATGGGAATATGGAGTTCCGGCTTCAAATAAAATAAATAAAGCAGCCAGCGGAACAAAAGCATGGAAAACAAACCTGACAGGCAATTATAAAAACCAGGAAACATCTTATCTCTATTCTCCTTGTTACAATATTGCTGGAATGATAAATCCTACATTGAGTTTAAATATTGCCCTTGATTTGGAAGATTGTGGCGGTACTCTTTGCGATGGAGCATATTTTGAATATTCCGGAGACGGTATTACATGGTCTCGGCTTGGTAATGTTGGTACGGGCACCAATTGGTATAATAAAGATTATGGAAGCGGCAACAAGCTTTGGAGTGTGCAGGATTATACAAGATGGCATGTGGCAACAACGCCATTACCAACTGGTATTCCGACTATACGATTCAGGATCGTAGTTGTTTCAGATCCATTTGTAAATTTTGAAGGAATTGCAATTGATGATGTACATATTTATGATAATACAATAGGAGTTTATGACGGAGTTACAATGGGTTCACCTGTTACACAAAATATTTCAGGGGGCACTTCATGGATAAATTTTATTTCTGCCGGCAAACTTGTTGCATCTCTTCAGCCGAATAATCAAAATCTTGGTAATACAGCGGTGCAGGCATTTATAAACACAGGTGGGGTACGAAACGATGGCAAACAATATTATCAGGACAGGAACATAACTATTAAACCAACAACTACCAATTTAACCGATTCAGTCACCGTTCGTTTTTATTTTCTTGATACTGAAACAGAAAATTTATTAAATGCTACAGGATGCGCAAACTGTACAAAACCAACAATGGTAACTGAGCTAGGTCTCACAAAATATTCTGATCCTGACGATAATTTCGAAAATGGAAATCTTGCAGATGACATACAGGGAAAATTTAATTTCTTAAGTGCAGATTGGAATTATAAAATACCTTTTGATAAAGGCTATTATGTACAATTTAAAACAAAAGATTTTTCTGAGTTCTGGTTACATAATGGCGCAGCGGACAGGCAAACGGTGTTATCGGGGATGATTGCAAGTTTTACTACGCAAAAGAAAGATAATAATGATGTTTTAGTCGAGTGGAAAACTAATTCGGAACAAAATATCGGTCATTTTGAGATTGAAGTGGCGAAAGGGGATATTAATTTTCAGAATAATAATTTCGAAATGATTGGACAGGTAATAAGTCCTGGTAATTCAAATTCTGAAAGGTCATATAGCTTTACTGATAATGAAGCAGGAAAATTGGCAATACGTTATTACCGATTAAAAATCGTGTTTACGGATAACACATTTTTTTATTCTCCTGTGCGTCCGGTTGTATTTGATGATGACATTCAATGGCAGGTATACCCAAATCCTTCGAATGGAGAGTTTAAGTTTCAATATAATTTGGCACAAAATGAGAATATGAATGTTAAGATCTTTGATGTGAACGGCAGATTGGTAAAAGAAATGATACTAAATGGAAACGGCTTTGTGGAGCAGGCGATCATCGACCTTAGATCAGTAAAATTCCCTGCTGGTGTATATCTTCTCTCAGCAGAAGCCGGGGAAAAGAAACTCAGATTGAAACTGATAAAACGATAAAAAAAGAAAGGGGCTCAAAGGCCCCTTTACTATTTTGTTGCTACTAATTACCATCCTTGTTTTGCAATACCGGCTTTAATAGCCGCCATTGCTTTTTCTTCATTCACCAAAGTTGTCAGCTTATTTCCCTTACCATCGTGCCCCTGCACCATATAGGCCCCTTTGGCAGTTTTGGTGATCACGGCGTCCATGACTGGAACTCCTTTTTCTTTGGTTTTAACATTGTAGGCTGTAAGTTGTACATCGCTCATGGTATATAGGTTTTTTGATTAGGAATCCCTGAAATTAGGGATTTTACGGCTTTTAAGCTTTAAAATTTCCCTGCGTAAAATAAAAAAGCCCCGGAATCCCAGGACTAATCAGTTTATTTTTAATGATTTAGAATTAAACATCAATTTTTGCGTAGCGGGCATGACTCTCAATAAATTCCCTTCTGGGACCCACTTCATCGCCCATCAGCATACTGAAAACCCGGTCAGCCTCGGCCGCACTTTCAATTGTTACCAGCTTTAAAGTTCTTGTTTCCGGGTTCATAGTGGTTTCCCAGAGTTGTGTTGCATTCATTTCACCCAAACCTTTGTAGCGCTGAACATTGACGCTTTCGTCCTTGCCACCACCAATTCTTTCAACCGATGCTTTTCGTTGTTCCTCATTATAAGCATATGCTTGCTCTTTCCCCTTTTTTACCAAATAAAGAGGAGGTTGCGCGATATAAACATGGCCTTGTTCTACAAGTTCTGTCATATACCGATAAATAAAGGTCAGGATCAATGTCGCGATATGGCTGCCGTCCACATCGGCATCGGTCATGATGATAAGTTTATGATAACGGAGTTTTACAAGATTTAATGCTTTTGGATCATCAGTGGTTCCAACCGTTACACCCAACGCTGTGTACATATTCCTGATCTCCTCATTTTCGTAAATCTTATGTTCCATCGCCTTTTCTACATTCAATATTTTTCCACGTAGTGGAAGAATAGCCTGGAAACTCCTGTCGCGACCTTGTTTAGCTGTGCCGCCGGCACTATCACCCTCAACAAGAAAAAGTTCACATTTCTCAGGGTCTCTTTCAGAACAGTCAGCCAGTTTTCCTGGTAATCCGCCACCACTTAATACTGATTTTCTTTGAACAAGCTCCCTGGCTTTTTTTGCAGCTGCTCTTGCCTGCGCAGCAAGAATTACTTTATTGATGATACTCTTTGCTTCTCTCGGATTTTCTTCCAGGTAGGCTTCCAGAACTTTTGAAACAGTAGAATCAACTACACCCATAACATCGCTGTTACCGAGTTTTGTTTTAGTCTGTCCTTCAAATTGTGGTTCCGGAACTTTTACTGATATGATCGAACTGAGTCCTTCCCGAAAATCATCACCTTCAATTTCTACTTTGGCTTTTTCAAATAGACCTTGTTTGTCACCATAGCTTTTAAATACTCTTGTCAGTGCACGGCGAAAGCCCGACACGTGAGTGCCACCTTCAATCGTATTAATGTTATTTACATAAGAATAAATATGCTCACTATAAGAATCATTATAGATCATCGCAACTTCTACAGCTACATTAGTTGCTTCATCTCGACCATCCACAAAAATCACTTTTGGAAGTAAGGGACTTCTTCCAGCATTGCTATCCAGCATTTCTACAAACTCAACAATACCACCTTCACTATAAAATGTTTTTGTGTAGGTGCCGTTCTCCTCTTCCTTTTCACGAAGATCATTCAATATGATCCGTACTCCTTTATTTAAAAAAGAAAGTTCACGAAGGCGGGCTTCCAGAATATCTTTTTTGTAAACAGTGACAAGGAAGATGCTATCATCGGGCCAGAAGCGTACAGTTGTCCCTGTTTTATCAGTTGCGCCAATTTCACGAACGGGATATTGCGGAACGCCAATTTTATAATCCTGCTCAAATTTTTTTCCTTCACGACAAACTTCCACATGTAAGTTTTTACTCAATGCATTCACACAACTTACCCCAACACCATGCAAACCACCGGAAACTTTATAAGAATTTTTATCAAACTTACCGCCTGCATGCAGCACTGTCATAACAACTTCTAATGCACTTCTTTTTTCTTTCGTGTGCATCTCGGTTGGAATACCACGACCGTCATCTTCTACTGATACAGAATTATCTTCATGAATAGTAACAATAATATTTTTACAATAACCAGCCAAGGCCTCATCGATAGAGTTATCGACAACTTCATAAACAAGGTGATGTAAACCTTTTTCACTGATATCGCCGATGTACATCGCAGGACGTTTACGAACTGCTTCCAATCCTTCCAAAACCTGGATGCTATCAGCATCATAACCATTATTTGCAGGGGTAGCTTTTGCTTTAATTTCTTCGCTCATAATTTGGTGAATCCTTGCTTAAAAATTGCGTAAATGAAATGCTTGCGAATGTACGGAATTCGGCTCTCTAAAGGGGTATTTAAAAGCCTAATTTTTGAGTATTTTTTAGCACTAAAGTGGATAAAAAATAAGGCTGAAAAATTGTCTTTTTCAGCCTTGTAAAAATCAACTTTTTCTTGTCAAGAATTACGTTTTACTATCTGGGCAACGAGGTCTGCTTCAGTACAAATTTTATTGCCCACATATACAGTTCCCTTCATTTCACATATGCCGCGACGTATTGGCGTAGAAAGTTCCATTTTCAAAAGCATAGTATCACCTGGTTTTACCATTTGCTTGAATTTGCAATTATCGATCTTCAGGAAATAAGTATCGTATAAGCCTTCCGGGCTCATGTTCATTGCCAAAATTCCACCGCATTGTGCCAATGCCTCAACCTGTAATACACCGGGCATAATAGGATTCCCCGGAAAATGTCCCTGGAAAAACCATTCATTGAAGGTTACATTTTTTATTCCTACAATATGTGTATCGCTCAATTCGATGATCTTATCCAATAATAAAAACGGGTAACGATGAGGAAGCTTTTTTTCAATGTATGCAAGATCAAAAACAGGAGGTAAAGTTGGGTCATAAACAGGAACACCTCTTGTATGCTTGGTCTTCTTTATATATTGCTTGATCTTTTTTGCAAACTCCACATTGCTGCTATGACCGGGCCTGTTTGCAATGATCTTTGCTTTGATAGGATAACCAACCAATGCAAGATCGCCCACAACATCTAATAATTTATGACGGGCCGGTTCATTAGGGAAGCGTAATTCGAGATTATTCAGGTAGCCCTCACTTTTTACTTCTATCTTATCTTTCTTAAAAACTTTCCTTAATCGTTCTAGTTCAATTGCACCAACCGGTTTATCTACTACAACAATTGCATTGTTTATATCACCACCTTTAATAAGATTATTATCCATCAGCATTTCTAACTCATGCAAAAAACAAAATGTGCGGCATGGAGCGATCTCAGTTTTAAAATCTGACATGTTTTTTAAACCTGCGTGCTGCGTACCTAAAACCGGGGAATTAAAATCGATCAAAGTTGTAACGGAATAATCAGGTGCAGGCATGGCCACCATATCCACTCTTTTCTTTTCATCCTGCAGATAAATATTTTCATCAATGCAATACCATGTTTTTGTTGCATCCTGTTCATTTATGCCGGCCTTTTCAATCAGGTCAACAAATGGTTCACTGCTTCCATCCATTATCGGCATTTCAGGCCCGTTCACTTCTATCAAACAATTATCAATCCCCATTCCTACCAATGCAGCCAGCACATGTTCAACGGTACTTACTTTGGCGCCATTAATTTCAAGGGTTGTGCCGCGGCTTGTATCAGTTACAAGATCACAATCTGCTTTTATGATTGGTTTACCTGGAAGATCGATGCGCTGGAACTGGATGCCAAAACCCGGTGTGGCAGGCTTCAATGTAAGATCAACGAGAACTCCTGTATGCAAACCAGTACCTGAAATACTTGCCTCAGAGTTTATAGTGTGTTGCTTATCAGGGTTGAAAGGCACTGTCATATTTTCAGCAAGATAATTCTTATTTTCTATGGGTGAAATCATGCGGACAAAGATACAGTTTGAGAGGAAAAATTGATATTTATGTAGCGGGCATTTGGAATAATTATCAACATCCGTTGCGACGCTCCGTTCAGCGTTTAGATCAATATTGAACAAGTGAGTTGCAGTTTATCCGGAGCGAAGCGAAGGATTGCACTCTTGTACTTTTTGTAATTCTATTCAGCAATAAAAAATCAAGATACTCTTTCACTTATTAGCTGTTTTACTATTGCTTCCAATTCTTTAATTCTTTTTTCTAATTCGGGAAGCTTTCGGCTGATTGCCTGGCTTCGCAATGCAGAGGTATAATCATGAGCCGGCGAACCAGTAACCGCTTTGCCTGCTTCCACAGATTTACTTACACCGCTTTGGGCATTGATCTTTGCGCCGTCTCCAATGTTAATGTGCCCAACAATTCCAACCTGTCCACCGATCATTACACCTTTACCAACTTTTGTACTTCCGCTTATACCGCTTTGAGCTGCTACAACTGTACTGTTTCCTATTTCTACATTATGTGCAATCTGAATCAGGTTATCAAGCTTAGCGCCGGATCTTATGATCGTAGAACCGATCGTTGCCCTGTCAATAGTGGCATTGGCGCCAATCTCTACATTGTCTTCTATTATCACGTTACCAATTTGTGGTACCTTTTTAAAACTGCCATCCGCTTGCGGTGCAAAACCAAAACCATCACTGCCAATAACAGTTCCCGCATGAATAACAACGTTGTCGCCGATCACACAATCATGATAAATTTTTACACCAGGATGAATGATCGAGTCATCTCCAATTTTTACATTATTACCGACATACACATTGGGATAAATTTTTGTGTTGTTCCCAACTTTTACATTATCTCCGATATAAGCAAAAGCGCCTATAAAAACATTTTGACCATAAGAAGCTGATGTCGAAATGTAAACTGGTTCCTGCACACCATTCAACTGTTGCTGCATCATTTGCTGATAAGTGCCTAACAATTTTGCAAATGCAGAATAGGCATCAGGTACCCGGATCAACGTTGCAGTAACAGGTTGTTTTAGTTCTAATGATTCATTGATGATAATAACGGACGCTTTGGTGCAGTATAAGTATTCTTCGTATTTGGGATTGGCTAAAAAAGCAAGCTGGCCATCTTCTGCCTCTTCAATCTTTCCAAAAGAGTTGACAGAAATATTTGCATTGCCTTCTGTTTTGCCATTGATCAATGCGGCGATCTGTAATGCTGAAAAAGTCATATTGCCGAAGTTTGAGGTTTTAGGTTTGAAGTTGTGAACGACCCTTGACATCGAACCTTAAACTTTAAAAGTCAAACCCTAAGGTAACAAATGTACTGTTTTTTAACCGGGGATGAGAGATGCTGATGGATCAACGCATTGTCAACTTTTGAAATATCTTTTACACTTCCATCTTTGAATAAAATATTTATTCTTTCATCCTCCAGGCTATATGTTGTATTGATTGCTTCGCCTGTAAAAACGAAATAATCGGCTTCTTCATTGCTGATGGATAATCGTTTCACCAGCTCTTTTTTCTTTTCATTAACAAAAGAATCATCAAATGTATTCGCCTGCAATTTTACTTTATAGAGTTTGCGATCAACTAATCCCCTGCAAAGTATTGACAGGATTTTATCAGGGTGATCCATCCAGTTCTTGACAGTAGCCATTACATCAAAATCATCGAGGCTGCAGAATGTATCAAGATGTTCTTCTGTTTTATGATTGACGGATGGATTTTGTAAAAAATAGTTTAAGGCTGATGTTGCGGCTTCTATTTTTATACCATTTTTAATTAATTCCTTTGCTCGTTGAATAATTTTTACCAGCATCATTTCAGCGCTTAGCACAGTTTTGTGCAAATACACCTGCCAATACATAAGCCGGCGTGACACCAAAAACTTTTCAATAGAATAAATAGCTTTTTCTTCCACCATTAACTGGCCATTGTGAACTGTTAGCATTTTTATAATTCGATCATAACCTATCACTCCTTCTGATACGCCAGTAAAGAAACTATCACGGGTTAAATAATCCATTCGGTCAACATCAACTTGTCCCGCTATCAACTGGTATAAAAATTTTTTCGGATAATTGTTGGTGAAAATCTCAATAGCTGTTTGTAGTTGCCCATTGAATTCTTTATTCAGCACTTTCATTATGAGAATTGAAAGTGCTTCATGATGCACATCATTGATCAATTCTTTTTCCAAAGTATGGGAATAAGGTCCGTGACCAATATCATGTAACAAAATGGCAACCTTTGCACCGAGTTCTTCCTCGGGAGTGATCTCAACACCTTTGCTTTTTAGCGCATACAATGCATTACACATAAGATGATAAGCGCCGAGAGAATGGTGCAATCTTGAATGCACAGCACCTGGATAAACAAGATGGGCAAATGCCATTTGATAGATGCGCCGCAAACGCTGATAGTAAGGATGAGCAATAATATCCAATATTAATGGATGATCTATCGTAATAAAACCATAAACAGGGTCGTTGATTATCTTTCTGGCGTTAGACATGTTGCTTTTTTGTTAAAGGCAAGGTGACAAAACTACAATAGCTGAAGTTATTAAACTAAATTTGAACTCTTCCCGTTTAGAGCCGGGTGAATAGAATTACAGAAAGTACAAGAGTGCGATGCAACAGAAGTTAAATATTAGCACGAAAGTTGACTACATCAAAATTAAAAACCAAACTGAATGGCGTTAACAAAAATTCTCTGGGTGGATGATGAAATAGAAAGTCTGCAATCACAAAAACTTTTTCTTGAAAGCAAAGGCTACGAAGTACATACGTTGACAAATGGATTTGATGCTATCGATTATGTGAAAGAAAATCCCGTCGATGTTGTATTGATCGATGAAACAATGCCGGGCATTACCGGGCTGGAGACACTTGCAAAGATCAAAGAGGTGAGCCAGCAAATACCGATCGTGCTGATAACAAAAAATGAAACAGAGAACCTGATGAATGATGCCATCGGTTCGCAGATCAGCGATTATTTAATAAAACCAGTGAACCCTAACCAGGTGTTGTTGAGTTTGAAAAAAATCCTTGATAATAAAAGATTGGTGGCCGAAAAAACAACGACGGCCTACCAGCAACAGTTCCGGAATCTTTTTATGGCGCTGAATAGTAGTCCGGATTACAATGAATGGATGGATATTTATAAAAAGCTCGTGTATTGGGAATTGGAAATGGAGAAAAGTGATAGTCCGGAAATGCAGGAAGTGCTACAAAGCCAAAAGAGTGAAGCGAACACCGAGTTCTTTAAATTTATTTCACGCAACTATTCATCATGGGTGAAACCGAAAAGCGGTGATGGTCCTGTAATGTCACATACATTGATGCAGTTTAAAGTATTGCCTCACCTGGAAAAAGGAACTCCGCTGTTTTTTATTTTAGTTGATAACCTTCGGTTCGATCAATGGAAAGCGATCCAGCCAATGTTTGCTGAAAGCTTTCGCATATTGGAAGAAGATAGTTTTTACAGCATTCTTCCAACTGCTACGCAATATTGCCGCAATGCAATTTTTGCCGGGATGTTGCCGGTTGATATTGAAAAGCAATTTCCGGTACAATGGAAAAATGATGATGAGCAAGGCGGAAAAAATTTGTTTGAAGAAGAATTTTTCAGGACACAGCTAAAACGATTGGGGAAAGGTGACCTGAAAGTGTCCTACACGAAAGTATTGAATAACCAGGCAGGCCTTGACCTGGTGAATAACATACACAACCTGATGAATAACGATTTGAATGTGATCGTGTACAACTTTGTTGACATGTTGAGCCATGCAAGAACAGAAATGGAAGTGTTGAAAGAATTGGCGAGTGATGAAATGAGTTATCGCAGTATTACCCGCAGTTGGTTTGAGCATTCACCACTGCACCAGGCATTGAAAAAAATTGCTGATAAGAATATAAAAATCGTTTTAGCTACCGATCATGGCAGTGTAAAAGTGAAGACCGCTTACAAAGTGGTAGGAGATAAACAAACTACTACTAACCTTCGCTATAAACATGGCCGTAACTTGAATTATGAACCAAAAGAAGTGCTTGCTTTCCGTGATCCACGCGAAGCGGGGTTGCCTGTACCGACCGTAAATTCATCTTTCATTTTTGCAAAAGAAGACGGTTTCCTATGTTATCCCAATAATTATAATTACTACGTAAATTATTATCGCAATACTTTCCAACATGGCGGGGTAAGTATGGAAGAAATGATCGTGCCGGTGATAAAGATGCAAAGCAAATAAGTCAAAAATTCAAAAGTGAAAACTCAAAACTTGTGGATAATTTCAAGTTGACACCCGGGTTGTTATTTTTACTTTTGAGTTTTAAATTTTGACTTTTGACAAATGAAATATACTCAAACAACACTTGATAAATTAGAAACGATCGTTGAAGAAGCTGGTTATGTGCTGCGCTATGAACGAGGTACTTTCCAAAGCGGCTATTGCATATTAGAAGAAAGGAAAGTGGTGGTATTGAATAAATTTCTCCAACTCGAGGGCCGAATAAATACAATGCTTGACCTGATACCACAACTTGAAATAAATACTGATCTATTATCTGAAGAATCCAAAAAACTCCACAAAGAAGTAATATTAAAAGTGACTGAAGGGAATGTGAAATAAGAAATAAATAATCAGGAATGAGAAAGTAATGATAACACTAATCCTTGTCTTATTCCTCATTTTTCGTTCCTCATTTCTTATTTTTACCAAGTGTCTTATCCTCCTCTTAAAATAACTTTTCTTGGTTCCGGTACCAGTGCAGGTGTGCCGATGATTGCATGTGACTGCGAAGTATGTACTTCGACAGATAAAAAGGATACACGACTTAGGCCAAGTATAATGGTACAATCACGGACAACGACGATTGTTGTTGACACAACCCCTGATTTTCGTTATCAGATGTTGCGTGAAAAAGTGAAGAAACTGGATGCTGTTCTCTTTACTCATTCTCATAAAGATCATATTGCCGGGCTTGATGATGTGAGAGCCTTTAATTTTTTCTATAAACCGGTTATGGAAATTTATTCCACTTCAATGACCGAAATGGCTATCAAAAGAGAATTTCCTTATGTTTTTACTGAGGAAAAATATCCTGGTGTTCCTGTCATAAATTTGAATACGATCACCAATGAACCATTTATCATCGGTGATATCCCCATTCAACCGATAATGGTTTGGCATTTGAAAATGCCTGTCCTTGGTTTTCGTTTTGGAAAGTTTACATACATTACAGATGCTAATCACATCGAAGAAAATGAAAAGGAAAAAATAAAGGGGAGTGAAGTCCTTGTCTTAAATGCCCTGCGCAAGCAACATCATATTTCCCATTTTACTTTGGCAGAAGCAATAGATGTTGTACAGGAATTAAAAATCCCAAAAGCTTATTTCACTCATATTTCTCATCAGCTCGGGCGGCATGAGGAAATTGAAGCTGAATTGCCTGATGGCATTCATCTTGCTTATGATGGGCTTGTGTTAGAATTTTCATGAATTGATAAGGTATCGGCAGATTAAAGCTAACAGATGTTAGTTCTTCGGAAATTCTACCTACCTTGCAGCGCAAATTATTCGAAAAGGTCACTATAAAAGAAAGAAGCAATATGGATTTTCAGCCAAGCGAGATAACACAACACGCTGCACAAACAGCAAGGGACTTTGCACAGCAATATATCAAGCCACACGTAATGGAATGGGATGAGTCGCAGGAATTCCCTGTTCAATGTTTTAAAGAAATGGGCAAGCTGGGAATGATGGGAGTACTGGTGCCTGAGAAATACGGCGGTGCGGGATTAACTTATTTTGAATATAAAACCATCATTGAAGAGATATCAAAAGTTTGCGGTTCTATCGGATTAAGCTTAGCCGCACATAACTCGCTTTGTACAGGTCATATTTTAAGTTTTGCAAACGAAGAGCAGAAGAAGAAATATTTACCAAAGCTTGCAACAGCAGAATGGATTGGAGCATGGGGATTAACAGAACCAGGTACCGGCAGCGACGCAGGGAATATGAAATGCACCGCAGCGAAAGATGGAAATGAGTGGGTGATCAATGGGACAAAAAATTGGATCACACATGGTAAGAGCGGCGATATAGCCGTAGTGATCTGCAGAACAGGTGAGCCAAGAACAAAAGATAATGCAACAGCATTTATTGTTGAAAAAGGCACTCCTGGTTTTAGCGGCGGTAAAAAAGAAAATAAATTGGGAATGCGGGCAAGCGAAACAGCAGAAATGATCTTTGATAATTGTAGAATTCCAGATGCAAATAGATTAGGCGAAGCAGGCGATGGGTTCAAACAATCATTAAAAGTATTAGATGGCGGAAGAATCTCGATTGCAACACTTGCGTTAGGAATTGCCAAAGGAGCTTATGAAGCTGCATTAAAATATTCACAGGAACGTTATCAATTCGACCAACCAATTTCAAATTTCCAGGGTGTATCATTTAAACTGGCCGATATGGCAACTGAAATTGCAGCTGCAGAATTGTTAATACTACATGCATGTGATTTGAAAAATCGCGGTCAGCAGATGACAAAAGAATCAGCGATGGCAAAATATTATGCAAGTGAGGTGGCCGTGAAAGTGGCGAATGATGCTGTCCAAATATTTGGTGGCTATGGGTATACAAAAGATTTTCCTGTAGAAAAATATTATCGTGATTCCAAACTCTGCACTATTGGTGAAGGAACAAGTGAGATACAGAAGATTGTTATTTCAAGAGAAGTGCTGAAATAATGATGGATGATAATTGATAGATAAAAGCTAATTAACGATACTTGTCAGTAATTGTATAACAAATCCTATCAGTGATCTTATAAAATACCTGTCCTTTTATCTTCCGAACTTGTTTTGTACGCCGGCTATCCAATAGCCTTCCTTTCTCGTCAAAAAATTGAGTAGTTCTGAAATAGGCGAGCGCAACATACTTGGGCGGCGAAAAAAGATAACGAATGGTCACCGGTTTTAGGCTTAAAATTATCAATTGCTGCGGTTGATCATTTACATAATAACCAAAACTATTGATCCATGTAACTTTTGTTTGCTGCATTTTCCTTATCAAATAATATATGCCGGCTGTATCATAATTGAATTTTAATAAGGTATCAGCTAATCTTTGTTCATTCACATTAAACTCATAGATCCTTGTCAGTGTATCTGTGATCATCTCCAGTGAAACGATGTTAAACTTTTTGTCAGTAAAGGCAAGACTAAAGTGATTTGTAGGGTTTAGCTTTTCATAGCGGCGTTCAATATTGTCAAGATCTTCTTTGTGTTCCTGGTAAATATTCGTTGAAATGATCTTGGTACTGCATGAAACAGAAAATAATAACCAGGTAATTAAAATAATAGACAGGTGGCGGATCATTTATCAATGGTTATAATTCCAAATATTATTTTTTTGAGAGTGCGACTGGTGACCTGCATTTCTGTTTCCCCGCCATAATCCCAATAACGAAGTGTGATAATATCCCTTTCTTTTCTTATTTGCCGGAGAATGATGAAATGAGTCGGTATCGAAAATTTTATTTTATCGTGATTCTTTTTATGAATTATTCGGTTGTTGATATAAAGACTAACAATATTGCTATCGATCCTTTTTGCCAGATAACTATAGACATCTTTCACCCAGGGTTTGATGAGATCACTGCCCACGGCTTTTACATGGGTGCTACACATTTCGCTAACCATTCTATCGAATTTGGCTAAGTTGGTCGCGGCCCAAAATGTATTTTCATCGCCTTCATTAAATTTTTTATCAAAAAAATTAAGATAACCTTTATAGTGATCTGCCAAAACAAGAAACCACATTTGTTCTGCATGCCTTATATCAAGTACTCCTTTAAATTTTAAAGTTCCGGCCGCTGTCATTACCGCTTTCGAAGGCTTGAAATTCCTTTTATTAAATATTGCTTCGCCATTGTCATATAATTCATTCATGAACTTTACATAACCCAACGGATCTTTTTCCATTATTAAATAGGAGAGAGCGCCGTAAGCACAAAAATTTGTACTGCGACCCGGATAAAAGCTCATCGGTTTCTCCAAATTCAATTTGAGATTTTCATAAAAGAGTTTGGGCTTTACATTAGGCCATAAACTGCTTTCTTGGGTTTGATCTATTTTATCAAGAAATTCATATGCTTCTGTTTTAGAAGAATTTATTTCTGCCAGGCATTTTTGTTTTGAAACGATAGATAGCAGGAAAAGAAATATGATAGACTTGTAAAGCAGGCTTATTTTTTTACTTGATTATACAAATATCAGTCCCATTATTAAACTAATCTCAAGTTAATTAACAGCTAAAAAAATAAAAAGGTAAAATTCCGATTATGCAGAGATTTAATTTGTTCCTATTTCACTTCCTGCATTTCCACCAATTTTTTATGAAACAATTTTGTTCGTTTACAATTGGAAAATAATCTTTGAAATTCATGTTATCAATTGACGTCAGTGAATCGATACGAGGGGAAGGATGACCTAACCATAATACTGGTTCTTCCTTTAATATTATTTTTGGTATAATTAAGACGCTGAAAACAAATATTGTGAATCTTATGATTAGAAGTGGACCATTTTCCAGTTTACTTGATATGGATAAAGCTCATACAAAGAGTTGTCTTCATTTATAGTGGAACCTTCTTGAAAATCCTTTTTTGCTTCTTTTATCAGGTCAACTCCTTTTACAGAATCGCCTTTTAAACCTATACATTGTCCTTTATAAAATTTTGCATCAGAAAAGTTTGAATATTTTGCAATTGACCTGTCAAACGCAGCAATTGCTTTGTCATAGTCGCCAAGTTCATAGTAAATTACACCTAGATAAAAAAGATCTAAATGATGAATCCAATCTTTGCCTTTTTCTTTTTCAGTTTTGTCAATATTACTTTTTAGAATGGAAAGTGCAGTCTGAAATTCGTTTAATTGAAGATAACATAGTGCCATATAAAAGTCATAAGAGTGATCCATAATATAGCCATTGTTTTTTCTTTTTTTGCATTCCTCAAAATCAACCAGGGCATCTTTATAGGTTTTTCCAAAAATGCATTTGATAAATCCTCTGTAATCCAACCAAAATGTATCATATTTAACAGCCTGATCTAAGTATAAAAGACCCACTTCATATTTTCTTTGTTTAAAAAATGGCATTGCTTTTTGTTGCCATAAATAAGCAATTGTTGAATCTTGCTTTAACCCTTCATCAATATAGAAGTTCCATTTTTTTGAATAATAATGGTGCTTCCATGCACCTTGCTTTAGATATTTTTCAATTATTGAATCTTGCTTTGCTTTAATGGAATCTTGATTTAGTTTTGAAGCGACTTCATGGCTTAATCTTCCATGTTCTTTGCAGGAAGTAAATATTAGCAAAGCGGTAATAAATAACAAGAGCTTAAGCATACTTATTTGACTATTAGAACATTTGTGTGAAAGTATTTCAACGGGATCAATTTTTTGTCCTCCTCTTGATAGGTCCAATTGAATCAAGATTTTTTACACAATTACCGTCTGTTCAAATTTACTTACAATTGCGAAACATCAACAATTCATTCATCTTACTTCCTGCATCGCCACCAATTTTTTATAAAAACCATTTTGTGAAAGCAATTGATCATGTGTACCTCGTTCTACAATTTTTCCTTTTTGCAGAACAATTATCTCATCTGCATGACGGATAGTACTGAGGCGGTGAGCAATAACAATGCTGGTGCGGTTCTGCATCATATTATTAATTGCATCCTGTACTAATCTTTCACTTTCTGTGTCAAGAGAAGATGTGGCTTCATCCAGAATAAGTATCGGCGGGTTTTTTAATACGGCCCTTGCAATTGTTAGCCTTTGCCTTTCACCACCGCTAAGCTTACTGCCGCGGTCGCCTATATTCGTTGCGTAGCCAATTTCCTTTTGAATAATAAAGTTATGAGCATTGGCCACTTTAGCTGCTTGCATAATTTCATCTTCAGTTGCATCAGCTTTTCCTAAGCTGATATTGTTTGCAATCGTATCATTGAAAAGAATTGGCTCCTGTGTCACGATGCTCATTAAACTTCTTACAGAGTGCAAAGAATAATCTTTGATATTTACTCCATCGATCAGTACTTCTCCACCTGTTACATCATGGAATCTTGGAACAAGATCAGCCAAGGTTGATTTACCGGCACCAGATGAGCCAACCAGGGCGATTGTTTTTCCTTTTTCAATTGTAAGATTGATATTGTCAAGTATCACCGCATCTTCATAAGCAAATCGTACATTTCTGAATTCGATTTTATTATTGAATGATTGCAGCTGTTTGCCATTTATGTTATCATCAACTGTTATTGGAGTCTTCAATACGTCTTCAATTCTTGCAATGGCGGCACTGCCTTTTTGCATATTGCTGAAAGAAGTGGAAAGTGTTTTTGCGGGATTGATGATGTTATAAAATAAAGCGAGATAAGCAAGGAACACGGATGGCTCCAACAATTCCCTTTTCAAAACTAATTGCCCGCCAAACCATAAAATAGCGCAAAAGATAACCACTCCCATAAATTCAGATAAAGGCGAAGCAAGATCTCTTCTGTAACCGATATGATTTTTTGCATTCAGTAATTCACTGTTGATAGAAAAGAAACGGTTCTTTAATAAGTTTTCTATATTAAATGCTTTAATAACCCGCAAACCACTCAAGGTTTCATCCAATGCGGAAACAGATTCGCCATGTTTTATTGCCACTTCATTAGATTGTTTTTTCAGTGAACGGGTAATACGTCCTAACACAAAACCAATGATAGGAATAGAAAGGATGATAAAAAATGTAAGCTGCGGACTAATATAGAATAGTACTGCAAAGTTGATGATGATCGTTAATGGATCTCTTACCCAGCCTTCTAATGTGCTTACAACAGAACCTTCCACTTCATTTACATCATTCGTAATACGGCTGATCAGGTCGCCTTTTCTTTTTTCCGTAAAATAGCCAATGGGTAAATGCAATATTTTATTATATAATTCCAGGCGCAGGCTATTGACAACTTTATTTTTTAGTGGGTTAAGAATATAATACGACAGGTAGAGAAAAAGGTTTTTCAATAAAATAGAAACGATAATGACAATACATATCAATCCTAAAATTCCAAGAGGGCCGCTGAAAACTCCTGCTGAGTCCCGTTGCTGAATTATCAGTTCTTTGAAAGAATGGATAAGAGGATTGTCATTCTGAGTCTGCATGCCAGTGTTATCCTGTTTAAAAATAAGATCAAAAAATGGGGCCAACATGCCAAGTGAAACAACAGAGAAAACAACAGAAAGAATGATAAAAAGAAAATAAAGAAGAATTTGCCCTTTATACTGCCCGAGATATTTAAAAATCCGTGAATATTTTTTCATTGTATAATAACTACTCCAAAGAAGCAGCAAAAGTAGCTAATTTTACCCCGAACTAAAGAAGGAGGTTGTATGGAAGAAGGTAAAAGACAAAAACAAATTGCTGGCTTATTAAACGAAGAAATGAATACAATTTTTCAAAAGCTGGGTTTAAGTATGATCGATGGTGGGATGGTTTCTATTTCATCAATTAAAATAACTCCCGATCTGCTGGAAGCTAGGATTTATTTAAGCTTTTTCCAGGTAAAGGATGTCAAAGCAGCTTTGAAAAAAATTGAAGATCGTCATCATGATATAAAAAAAGAGTTGGCGGCAAAAGTGAGACACCAGTTGCGTAATATACCTGTATTGAAATTTTACCAGGATGATACGCTTGATCATGTGTTTAAAATGGAAGAATTGTTTAAGCAGATAAAAAGTCAACAATCAACAGACGACAGTCCACGGAAAAAGGAATAACTTTTAACATTCAACTTCAAACCTTGAACTTTCTATTTGCCTGGCGATATTTCAAAGCAAAAAAATCTACCAATGCCATCAATATCATTGCATGGATAAGTATTGTGGCAATGACATTTGGTACTACGGCGCTGATCCTTGTTTTAAGTGTATTCAATGGTTTTGAAGGAATGGTGAAATCTTTATACACTACTTTTTATACTGACCTGAAAGTTTTTCCATCACAAGGCAAAGTGCTAAACTTAACCGCAGAACAGATAAAACAAATTCATGGTGTTGCAGGCATAAAAAATCTTTCATTGGTTGCAGAAGAAAAAGGATTACTTCAAAATTCAGGGTTTGATCGTGATAGTTCTGAATACAACTTCCAACGCACAGTTACAATAAAGGGTGTCGATGAAAATTATAAAGATGTGTCGGGTGTTCCGGGCAGTGTGGTAAGAGGAGAATTTAGTACCGGCAATGATGAAACGCCCTATATGGTGCTGGGTGTTGGCGTTGAAGATGCTTTGCATGTGGAAGCGGAAAAAAACTTATCGCCATTAATGGCGTACTTACCAAAAAAAGATTCATCAACTTCGAATGATCCACTTCAGAATGTAAGCGCTGATCCTGTAAATACTTCTGGCGTTTTTGTTATTCAACAGGAGTTCGATTTTAATTATGCCATCACCAATCTTTGGTTTGTAAAAAAATTACTCGGCTTCAAGGAGAATGAATATACCAGCGTAGAGATTGCGATCAATCAAGAAAGTAACCCCGATGATGTAAAGGAGAATTTACAAAAACAATTAGGGAAAAATTATTTGGTGCAAACCAGGTATGAGCAGAATCGCGGATTATATTCAATTATGACGGCAGAGAAATGGGTAGTATATGCCGTACTGGTGCTTATCATGTGTATATTTTCTTTTACTATTGTCAGCTCTCTTACAATGCTTGTGCTGGAAAAACAAAAAGACATCAGCATCCTTCATGCACTTGGCGGTAACAATAATTTTATTCAAAGAATATTTTTAAGTGAAGGATTGCTGATTGGCATCTTCGGCGGTATTGCCGGGATCATTCTTGCATTGATCATCGCCTGGCTGCAGGTAAATTATAAATTAATTCCACTGCAGGGCGGTTCATTTTTAATAGACTATTATCCCGTAGAACTACATTGGATAGATTTTTTATTAGTGGCTTCAACAGTTTTGTTTATTGCATTACTTGCTTCCTGGATACCTGCCAGAAAAGCCGCGAAGGAGGAGTTTTCGTTAAGAAGTGAATAAAGCGGAACAAAGATTTACGGGATTTTGAAAAGATTAAGAGGAAACTTTGAAGAATCTATTAAGTGGAATTTTCCTTCTTTCCTCATAATCCTTTTAATCATGAGAATCTTGGTTCTAGTAATCCCCCAATGTTTCCGGTAATTGCGCCAATGCTTTTGAAAGCTGCTCATCATTCGGCGCTACTCCGTGCCAGTTGTGATCATTCTCCATAAAGTCAACTCCTTTGCTCATTACTGTATGCATCATGATAGCGATTGGCTTGCTTTTTCCAACTAATGTTTTTGCTTTTTCAAGTGTAGCAACAACTTCCCCCATATCATTCCCATTCATTTCAAGTGTGGTCCAACCAAACGCTTCAAACTTTTGTTTTATGTTACCAAGTCCCATTACTTTATCGGTAGGTCCATCTATTTGCTGACCATTCCAATCGATCGTTGAAATAAGATTGTCAACTTTATGATGCGCTGCAAACATGATCGCTTCCCAAACCTGGCCTTCATCCAATTCACCATCGCCATGTAATGAATAAACGATCGTATCCTCTTTGTTCAATTTTTTTGTAAGAGCGGCGCCAATTGCAACACTCATACCTTGGCCAAGCGATCCCGAAGCAACACGTATTCCTGGTAAATGTTCGTGAGTGGCCGGATGACCTTGTAGACGCGAATTAATTTTTCTGAAAGTTGCTAACTCAGTTTTATCGAAATATCCACTTCTCGCAAGCGTACTATAATAGACCGGGGAAATGTGCCCATTGGATAGTAGAAAAATATCCTCACCTTTCCCATCCATAGAAAAGTTCTTGTTGTGCTTCATAATCTTGAAAAATAAGGCAGTAAAAAAATCTGCACAACCTAATGAACCACCGGGGTGTCCACTATTAGCACCGTGGACCATTCTTAAAATATCTCTGCGTATCTGTGTCGCTGTATTTTTCAAATCATTCATAATAAAATAGTAGAGCTTATTAAACTTGTTTTTAATTCATGATTCCAACGCCCCTAACCGGCCTAAAAAAGTCGGGGCAAAAGTGCAATCTTTTTTAATACTAACCCAAACATCATTTTATTAAAATATGAAATGATAATCATCTTAGAAACCCGGCTCGAAGATTGCCAACAAAAACTTGAATTTAAAATGGAAACATTGAATTTTCCACTATTTTTGCACACCTATCCAGATCTATGATCAAACAATAAAACCATTAAACCTAACATTTGTTCTCATGAGTATTTTTTTGATATTTTATTTTTTTATTGCAACAGCCTTATCTCTTGCAATTAATTACCTGCTCCTCAAATTTTCCTTTAATCTTGGATCTAGGGATAATCTAACATTTAAGCAGGTTCGCTGGACAGCTCATGTAAAACCATCGATCGGCGGTATTTCGTTCTTTATAATCTTTCTTTTATCATGGGGTATCTATGGTTTTATTTCCCAGGAAAAGGGGATTGTTCCTGATAAGCAAATTATTGGCATCGTTGCCGCCACCAGCCTGGGTTTCCTGGCTGGTCTTTATGATGATGCTTTCAACACCAATCCCTTACTCAAATTCATACTTCAACTTTCATGTGGCCTTATACTCGTGGCCTTCAACGTAAAGATCAATATTTCAAATGTCGAGTTTATCAATATTCTTTTTACGTTGGTTTGGGTGGTTGGTTTAATGAACTCCATAAATATGCTGGATAATATGGATGGGGTCACCGCTTCGATCTCTACTTTTATCATTGCGGGTATGATAGGAGTACTGGCAATTACAGGTCATGCAGCGTTTGAATTTTACATGTTAATTCTTATTGGTGTGCTGGGAGCATTGATAGGTTTCCTGAAATTTAACTGGAGCCCTTCGAAAATATTTATGGGGGATACAGGCAGCCAGTTTCTGGGGGTTTTTCTTGCTTCAACCAGTATGCTATTTTTATGGCAGTTTAATGAAGGTAACCAGGGGTTGTTACAGGTAAAGCCTTTCGTTCTGCCAGCTTTATTCTTTATAATTCCAATTATTGATACCACAACTGTAACTGTGAGAAGACTATTGCGAGGCCAATCACCTTTTGTTGGCGGCAAGGATCACATTACTCATCACTTTGCTTACTTGGGATTGAAAGAAAAAAGTATTGTTCTCCTACTTTTAGCAACTACGCTTGTCTCCTTTCCAATTGCATTATTGCTAATCAAGAATCCTGTGTTATGGGATTTCTATGTTTCATTTGGAATGTTAGCTTACGTAGTGGCTTTGTTTTTTGTGTTCCAGTATTTTTATAAGAAAGGTGAATTGGAACAAAAGAAGAAACGCCATGACCAAAGGCCGATTCCAAAGATTACAAAAGAATCATTGGCAGCATTCAATGAGAAAATGCAAGCCAATAACTGATCTGTTTTTTTCCAAATTATTTGTGACTTATAAATGATGCTGTTTTATTAGTTTTGCTATCCGCAAAATAAACGTTATGAATCCAGATGATATAAAGTCCATTCAGCAGCATGCCGAAGATCTAATGAAGAAAGCCATTGACCATCTTGAGGTAGAATTAGTCAAGATTAGGGCAGGTAAGGCAAACCCTCAAATGGTTGACGGGATCACAGTTGATTATTATGGGTCACCAATGCCGCTGAACCAGGTATCGAATATCAGCGTAATGGATGCACGGACACTTTCCATACAGCCTTGGGAAAAAAATATGCTGCAGCCAATTGAAAGAGCAATTATCGCCGCTAATATTGGTATACATCCGCAAAATGATGGCAATATCATCCGCTTGTTTTTGCCGCCACTTACAGAAGAAAGAAGAAAGGAGCTGGTAAAAAAATGTCATGCAGAAGGTGAGCATTCAAAAGTAGCCATCAGGAATATTCGAAGGGAAGCGATTGAGCATATCAAAAGACTCCAGAAAAATGGTTTAAGCGAAGATGCTACCAAAGACGCCGAAGCAACCGTTCAGGGTGTGACTGATAAATTTATCGCTACAGTGGATAAACACCTTGCATCAAAAGAAAAAGAAATAATGGTGGTGTAGGAATAGTCACGGTTAAAACTAACTACTACCCTTTATTTCAAACCCAAATTCAGAGCTGGTAGTTATTTCTTTTTTCCGGGGCATATTTGCAAGGTAAACGCCGCATAAAATAATTCCGAGACATCCGATTTGAAGTGGGGTTATTTTTTCTCCGAAAATAAATCCCCATGTTAAAGCTATAAATGGGATGCCATAGGTAACGAGTGATGCGAAAAGGCCCCCTGCTTTTTTTACCAGGACATAGAATAATGCCGTAGCAATTGCAGTGCCAGCCACGCCCAACATTACTGAATTAATAACAGCCAATAACGTTTCGTCATTATCAAATGGTAGCTGTAAAAGATTTTGCTGCCATAAAACAATTCCAGTTGGAATCGTCATAAAAGTGATAGATACAATTGCCAGGTGAATGGGATCAATGTCTTTAAGATAGTAACTGACTATATTGATATTAAATCCATACAAAATAGTCGCCAACAAGATCCAAAGAGTGTATTCAACATTTTCAAAGCTGATCCCTTTTTTCGCTGTAAGGGTGAGCAATGTAAGTCCTGCGAAACCAATTATTACGCCGATAATTTTTCTTCTTTCAATTTTTGATCTAAAAAAAAGAACACCTGTGACAACAACGCAGATGGGAGTTAGGGAATTTAGAATACCGGCCAGGCTACTGTCGATATTTTTAGCAATAGCGCCGGCAAAAAGATAAGCAGGTAAAAGATTTCCGCAGATTGCCGATAAAATAACCAGCGGTATTTTCCTTTTGGGGATCTTAGAAAAATAAAAAAATGCAAAAGGAAGCATAACAATACCAGCTGAAAAAATTCTGAGTGAGGCGATTTGTGCCCAGGTCAGTTCATCCTTACTGGCCTTCATCAGGATGAAAGAGCTACCCCAGATAATGCATAGTAAAATAAATATTCCCCAGTTTACGAACCGGTCATTTTTCATAATGATGTGCCTGCCTGAATGCAATTAAGTAATAATTAAAAAATATTTCGTTCAGGCGGGCAAAGGTCAGCAATCAGCAGGAGAACGGAGCATTTTTTTTATATTGTGTGTCATTCAAATAACGGTTATGGGAAAAATTTCATTGAAAGATACCAGCACAAGAGCGCCAAAAGAATTTGATAAGGACACAACAAAAAAGAAGACAAGTGAAATACTGAACAAATTAGATGACCTGCAAAATTTACTTTTTGCAGAGGGCAAGCATTCCGTACTGGTAGTGATCCAGGGAATGGATGCAAGTGGTAAAGACGGAGTGATAAGAAACGTTTTTGGAATTTTAAATCCACAAGGAGTCACTGTAAAATCGTTTAAGGCACCCACACTTGAAGAATTATCTCATGATTTTCTATGGCGGGTACATCATGCTGCACCGGCCAAAGGCATGATCCAGATCTTCAACCGTAGTCATTATGAAGATATTCTTATAACCCGTGTACATGGTTGGTGTGATGATAAAACAGCAAAAAAAAGAATGAATGCGATCAATGATTTCGAAAAGTTGCTGGAAGAACACAACAATACACATATCCTTAAATTTTATCTTCATATATCTAAAGAAGAGCAGCATGAGCGATTGATGGAACGAATGCATGACCCCGGTAAAATGTGGAAGTATAATGAGAAAGATTTCGAAGAAGCAGAATTGTGGGACGATTATAGAAAAGCATACGATGATTGTTTTGAACATTGCAGCAAAATACCATGGACGATTGTTCCTGCCGATCAGAACTGGTATAAAGAATTTATTATTGCTTCAGCTTTGTATGAATTATTGAAAGGCCTTGATATGAAGTTTCCAGGATTGAAAAAATAGCATTACTATATTAGATTTTTTGCCTACTTTACGAATACGATTTTTTACTAAAACTTTTTATATGGGAATGCTAAAAGAATTTAAAGAGTTTGCCATTAAAGGCAATGTAATTGACCTTGCAGTTGCTGTCATCATCGGTGCTGCTTTTGGCGCAATTGTCGGCGCCGTCGTTGACCATATTCTTATGCCAATCATCGGTATGATCATCGGTGGGTTTGACTTTAACAGTCTATCAATAAAAGTTGGCAGTGCTGAACTGAAATATGGGATGGCGATCAACGCAATTGTAAAATTCCTGGCTATTGCATTCTTTCTTTTTTTACTAGTAAAAGCAATAAATGCCGCCAAGAAAAAAGAAGCCGCAGCGTCGCCACCTACCCCAGAAGAAATTTTACTCTTACGTGAAATAAGAGATGCATTGAAGAAATAATAGCATAGTATTTGTAATGCGAAAAGGTAAGAATGAAAATACAATTCGTTCTTACCTTTTTTTAAAAATTGTTTATGAGAAAATCAATTTTATTCTTAGCTATTACTTGTTTATTTATACAAACAAATGCGCAAGATCCAGCGGTTAAGCAATTACAGACTGAATCTTCAAAAGCAATAAGGAGTATTGACAGCAACGGTTGGAAAAAAAGCGGGACTTTTATCCTCAATCTGAGCCAGGGTGCATTAAGTAATTGGGCGGCTGGTGGCGAGAACAATACATTTGGCATCAATGGCCTTTTCAACTATTCTATCAATTTAAGAAGCGGAAGACACACCTGGGATAATTATTTTGATATGGCTCTTGGTTTTCAAAATGCCACCAGTTTTAATAAATACAGAAAAATTGATGATCGACTTGATATCACCAGTAAATATGGCTACCAGCTAACTGGCCATTGGTATGCAAGCCTGTTATTTAATTTCAATTCACAGTTCCTGGAAGGCTATGATTATTCAACCACACCCATCACTAAAATATCAAGCTTTCTTACACCTGGTAAGATCATATTATCACCCGGTATGAATTATAAAACAGCAAATAGGTTTTCATTTTTTATATCACCGATCGCCTCCCGATGGGTTTTGAAAATTGACCCGGATTTTTATAATGTAGCGAAATTCGGAGTTGATTCGGCTAAGAAATCAAATATGGAGTTTGGCGCTTATGTAACCGCAACCTACAAAGCTGAAATTAGTAAATGGGCAACATATGCCGGTCGGATCGATCTGTTCAGTAATTATAAAAGAAATCCGCAAAATGTAGATCTGCTGATCAATAACCTGCTTACGATGAAATTCAATAAAATATTTGCTACCAACCTTAGCTTTGATCTTATCTACGATGATGATGTAATAAAGAGATTGCAACTAAAAGAGGTTTTAGGCATTGGACTTACTATCAAGTTATAGAATACAAAATTTTTGTAGCGACCTGCAATGAATGAATGTGATTAATCATACGGTTTCGTAAATCAAACAGGAGTTAAAAGAATAAATTTTCAGACAATTTTATGAAACTACAATGGAAATTTTTCACTGTAATTTTTATTTTGCAATCAAATGAACAAGGCCACCGCTCTCATTTTTTGGATTGCAATCTTCAGTTTTTGTTATTCACAGGATCGGACCGTTAGAGAATTATTGATGGTTAGCACAAGATCTTTGCCTTGACCTTATCTATGATGATGACGTAAAAAAGCGATTACAAATTAAGAGGTCTTAAGCATCGGAGTTACCGTGAAGATCTAATTACAAAAAACTAATTTTATAAATCAAAAACAGGTACAAAAAATCCAAATTTCAATTTAAAAAAACTCTTGTTGGAATTCCGAATTTGCTTTTTGAGATCTCAATTTTTCTTATCTATTCGCTTAGTTTCCTGCTTCTTATCTAGCCCTTCTATATGGTAATAATTCTGTCAAAAATTGAATTAAACTATTATCTTTGATCGCAACCGTCTCCAAACGCTTAGATTTTTAAATTAACAGACTGGTATGAGAAAACTCAGCTTTTCACTATTTTTTTTTATCCTCACCTTTTCTCTTTTTGCACAGAACATTCCGGCCTCTAATAAAAGTAAACGTTTATGGATGACAGAAGGCTATCTTAGTTTTAATGTAGGGCAAGGTGGCAGTCGTAACTGGGCAGCAGGCTCTCAAAAATTCACCATGCAGGCGGCTGCCTATCTAAATTTACAGGCAACCCGCAAATGGAGAAAAAATTTCTGGGAAAACAATCTTGATCTTGCGTATGCATTTATCAATACTAATGAAACAGGTTTCAGAAAATCGGATGACAAAATAGATTTTGTTTCTATGTTCAGGCATAGGATCACAAAAAAGGATCAGTTAGTTGGTTTAGGCGCCTGGTTTAATCTTCGTACTCAGTTTCATGATGGCCACGATTATGATGAAGACCCACCGAGCAGGATTTCAGGAATGATGGCGCCCGGGTATCTTACATTAGGTCCCGGTTTTGATATACGTAAAAAGAATGCAAGTCTTTTTGTTTCACCATTTGCACCACGGATGATCGTTTTTACTAACCGCCCCTATAGCTTCGCTTACCAGGGTGGAGTTAAACCAGATGGCTCACAGGAAATTCCTCTTTCATGGCATTACAATGTTGATCCTGTCAGAAAAGTTCGTTTCGAACTTGGCGCTTTGCTTTCTGTAAAATATAAAAATGAGATCGCCAAGAATGTTACCTACTCCACCCGTGCAGATTTCTTTTCAAACTATCTTGACGATCCGCAAAACATTGACGTGTTCTGGACAAATGTTTTTCATTTAAAGGTGAACAATTGGCTTATCGTGAATTATAATTTTGATCTTATCTATGATGATGATGTAAAACTTTTTGGTGAGCATAATGATAAAGCAGCTACTCAGCTGCATTCGCAGCTGGGTGTAGGTTTTGCCGCCAGGTTCAAATAGAACAGATATTATTTTTATAGTAAGCTAAAGTCCCGTTATTTTGTAACGGGATTTTATTTTTCCGGGGGAAACCCGGTGCACCACTAAAATTTACCGGATTTGAATAACGCTTCGTACCAGATAAAGCTGCCGCAGTTTGAAGGCCCTTTTGACCTCCTTCTGTTCTTCATTGAACGTGATGAGCTGGATATATATAATATCCCGATCACAAAGATCACAAACGATTTTCTTGATTACATACATGGCCAGGAATCGTTGAATATTGAGCTATCAAGCGAGTTCATTTTATTTATTTCCACGTTAATGAGGATCAAAGCAAAAATGCTTTTACCAAGAAAAGAAGTAGATGAGCAAGGAAACGAGATCGATCCAAGACAGGAATTGGTAAATAAGATACTCGAGTATAAAAAATTTAAAGAAGCATCAGCCCAGATGGCGGAAATGGAAGCAAACAGGATGCTGATGGCGAAAAGGGGAAATCTGCAAAAAGAATTATCAAAAATAGGAGAGGAAGCCGCAGAAGGTACAGAGATACAAACTGTCACTATGTTCAGGCTGATGCGTGCATTTGAAAGAGTAATGCAGCGTTATCATGATACAAAGAACAAACCTGTTCATACCGTTATCCGCTATGAATATACTATGGAAGGCAGCAGGGATTTTATGCTTTCAAAAGCGCAAGAAGAAAAAACACTTTCATTTGAAAAAATATTTGGTAATTGTGACAATAGAGTGCATGCTATTTTTCTTTTCCTTAGCCTGCTTGAATTAGTGCAGCAAAAATTTCTGAAGATCGTGATGGGAGAAGGGAAGAATAATTTTATCATTGAATATAATGAGCCTGAAAACAGGCTGGCTGAAATGGAGGATCTTATTCAGCCACAATAATATTTTCACTGTGCAATTCCTGTTTGGTTCAGGAATTTGCATATTTTATTAATTTCAAACCTAAAAATTTACAAATGAAAAGATCAGCAACTGCCAACTGGAAAGGCTCCGGTAAAGAAGGAAGTGGTAAACTGCTTACGCAGACCGGGGTAGTAAAAAATAAACCGTATGATTATCGAAGCCGTTTTGAAGATGGGACCTATACGAACCCGGAAGAATTAATTGCCGCAGCACATGCGGGTTGTTTTTCAATGAAGCTGAGTTTTGTGTTAGGGGCAGCAGGATTTACGCCAAGCCGCATTGAAACAAAAGCTACAGTTACATTGGAAAGTGGAGTAATTACAGGAAGTCATCTTGAAGTAAGAGCAAAAGTGCCGAAGTTGAAAGCAAAAGATTTTCCCCAGTATGCTGAAGAGGCAAAGAATACATGTCCTGTTAGCAAAGCGCTTGCCAGTATTAATATTACAATGGATGCGCATTTAGTTAAGACATTCAAAGCAAAACCTGACGCAGGTCAGCCAGAATAAAAGATTTAAGAAATTCTTAATGCCATTCACTTTTAATGAGTGGCATTTTTTTATTCAAATATCCGGTACAGAAACTCGTTTTGGGTTGGCAACATGGAATTATCAATCCATGGAGAGATGTAAAATAAAGACGGCCTTTGC
>DASTZB010000600.1:0-2175 GCA_035764525.1 Chitinophagaceae bacterium
TGCTCAACTTTCATAGCGGCGACCGGGATTACTATGAAGAATGGTATGAAGAAACTTCAGACGAGCATGGGTGGATCGTAATATTAAATATGCCCGAAGCAACACAGCACGATTTTAAAAAAGCAAGACTCAACCGCTATCTGGAGCTAATGGAAATTCCTGAGTGGCGTACATATAAACCTTTCCACCTGTTTAAAAAGATTGATGCGGTAGAACAAGCACGATTGCCGGGTTGATAGTTTGCGGCTAAGAGTTATTTGTTATATCTCTCTATAACAAAGAAGATATTTTTTATCTGTTAGTAGGAAAATAAAACAGGTTTTTTATTATTAAACTTCTATATCTTTAGCGTAAGAAATCAGTTCCATCTAAACTAACTTTGTCTTATGAATTGGTCCCAGTTGTTTACTTCTACGATAGGCAAAAAGATCGTGATGAGTGTAACGGGTTTGTTTCTTATTACTTTCCTGGTAGTCCATGTGGGTGTTAATTCCTGTATTTTTAAAGATGCTTTTGATCCGGCAGATGACGGTGATATGTTTAATCGTGCAGCACAATTTATGGCAAGGAATGTGGCCATACGTATCATGGAAGTTGTATTGTTTGCCGGGTTCTTCATTCATATTATACAGGGGCTTGTCGTTGAATTTGAAAACCGGTCAAAACGAAAAATAGGTTACGAGGTAAACCTTGGTAATCGTGGCAGCAAATGGTATAGCCGTTCCATGGGATTGCTCGGCACTCTTCTTTTAATATTCCTTCTTCTTCATTGGTGGCATTTCTGGATCCCATCAAGATTTACTCATCGGGGTATAGAAGAGCCAATACTATTATCAAATGGATTTATCGGGCATGATATGTTCCATTTAATGAAAGCTACTTTCAGTGAATGGTGGATCGTGATCGTATATGTACTCGGATGTATTTCGCTAGCGTGGCATTTGATGCATGGATTTCAAAGTGCATTCAGAACATTGGGTTTGCACAACAAAAAATATTTGAATATGGTCAACGCATTAGGCGTTGGGTTTTCAATTATTGTTCCGTTGATCTTTGCGTTAATGCCGCTTTCATTCAAATTGGGATGGATCGGATAATGTGCCGATGTGATGATTTGCAGATGTGATAATGAGTTGAATAGTTCTTTAAATGATTTTTAAAATTATGAAACAGAGCAACATTACTACTATGTTGCTTATGTTGCGTCGCACTCTTATACTGTACTAATTCTATTGGACATTGAAGATCAACAAAAGGAAATGTTCATTATCCCCCGCTGGCGGGGGTCGGATGTTCGAACTGGATAAAATTTCAAATGGGGGTCGATAAAAGCCGAATAGAATTACAGAACGTAGAAGTGAGTGACACAACAGGCGATGATAAGGATTATAGAAGTTGATTAACAAAAAATAGAAATTAGAAACCAGAAATTTCTTTATGCTTGACGCAAAAATTCCACAAGGAGTTCCATTAGATGACAAATGGACTTATTACAAAGGTCACTGCAAGCTGGTGAACCCGGCAAACAAACGCAAACTCGAAGTAATTATCGTTGGTACCGGGTTGGCCGGCGCATCTGCTGCTGCATCATTAGGAGAATTAGGCTACTCAGTAAAAGCATTTTGTTTCCAGGACTCACCGCGTCGTGCACATAGCATCGCTGCGCAGGGTGGTATCAATGCAGCAAAGAATTATCAGAATGATGGTGACAGTGTATTCCGTTTATTTTATGATACGATAAAAGGAGGCGACTATCGTGCAAGAGAGGCGAATGTGCATCGTCTTGCAGAAGTAAGTACAAATATTATCGATCAGTGTGTGGCACAGGGAGTGCCATTTGCAAGAGAGTATGGTGGATTATTAAGCAATCGTTCATTTGGTGGCACACAAGTGCAAAGAACTTTTTATGCGGCAGGGCAAACCGGTCAGCAATTACTGATTGGCGCATACCAGGCATTGGAAAGGCAAGTGGCGTTAGGCAATGTAAAAATGTATAGCCGTCATGAAATGCTGGATGTAGTAACAATTGACGGCAAAGCAAGAGGAATTATTTGTCGCAATTTAGTGAGCGGTAAATTAGAAAGATTTTTTGGACATGCAGTGTTGTTGTGTACCGGTGGTTATGGAAATGTTTTTTATCTCAGTACAAATGCAATGGGTTGCAATGTGACAGCT